>NZ_JBHVYE010000006.1:196524-332211 GCF_042881135.1 Streptomyces sp. NPDC058284 | reverse complement strand
GCCGGGAAGTCCTCGGTGGGGGTCCCCCCGGGCCGTTCAGGCCTGGGGGAGGAGCTACTAGGGCTTTTCGGCAACGCGGCGAGCGTGCGTGCCAGACGGCGACCACCCGGCCGGGGATATGACACAGGCTCTCAGAGCCAGAAGACGACCGCGAGAGCGATCAGCGTGCCGACGGCCACAAGGCCGCCCACGGCGCCGGCGACGAGGGCGGCCTTCTGACTCGTCGGCTTGACTTCCTCCCAGCCCAGTTCCGTGGCTGCGCCGCGGATCAGCCGGTGGCCGTCGGCCGAGGAGAAGGAGTGCCGCTCGCTGCCGTCCAGCGAGCGGCTCCACGTGCGGTAGCGGGCCCGGCCGGTCTCCGTCTTGCTCGCCGTTCCGAACGGGCCGCGCTCCACGGTGCGCACGACATCCGTCATGACGAACGTCTTCTCGTGCGGGCGCAGTTCGACACGGTAGGTGTGCAGTTGCGTGACGCGGCGGCCCACTTGAGGGACGTCCACGTACATGTCGAATCCCCGTTGCGTCCGCCGCAACCGGTACGGCGTGCCCTCCACGGCGGCCACGACTCGGGTGTACAGCGCCTCCGTCAGCATGTGGGCAGGCCCGGCAGCGGCTTGTCGTTGTCGCCGCCCTTGAGGTAGACGTCGCTGACGAAGACATTGGTGTTGCCGCTGTCGTCGTCCGTCTTCGCCCACCAGACGTTCGTCCACCGGCCGTACGTCTCGCGGCGGCCCAGGTTCTGCTGGCAGTAGAAGTAGTTGGTGCCCGCGTTGAGGGTGCCCGCCCTGGCGCCGGCCGCGGTGTACGACTGGGCGGAGCGCCACACCTGGCAGTCGTACTTGCCGCCGCCCGCCGGGTGGCAGGCGGGGGCCGACGCCGGGCCGTCGTCGGTCGGCTTGGTGGTGGGGTCGGAGCGCGAGGGGGTCTTGGCGCCGCCCTTGCCCTTGTCCCCGCCCCTGTCCCCGCCTCTGTCCCTGTCCTTGCCGTCGTCCGAACGGTCCTTGCCGCCGCCGTCGGCCTTGTCGTTCTCGTCGGCGCTGTCGTCCGCTTTCCTGCCCGGTTTGCGGGACTTCTCCTCGCCCTGCCCCGACGGCTTGGGGCGCTTCTTCGACTCGCCGCCGAGGGGGCCGTTGCTGCCGTCGTCCTGCGTCGAACCCGCGCGCTCCGGGGCGGCTTCCTGCCGGGCCTGGGTGCCGCTGTCATCCTTGCCGTCGAGGAAGGCCACGGTGGCGCCCGTCGCCGCGAGGACGACACCCACCGCCACGGCGGCGGGCCAGGCACGGCGGCGGCGCGGGCGCCGGGTGGAGCGTGTCTCGGCGCGGCTCGCGGGGGCGGCGGGCTCCTGCCGCGCCACGGCGGGCGGCGGTCCGAAGCCCGGCGGGGGCGCGCTGGGGATGCTGCGCTCCGTCGTGCCGTACGGCCCCGGCGCGGTCTGCGGCGCGGGCTGCGGCACAGTCTGCGGCACACCGTTGGCCACGGCTTTGGCGCCGGTGCCGTGCGTCGCCGCCGCCACGTCGGTGAGCAGGCGCCGCGCCGTGTCCGCGTCGGGGCGTGCTTGCGGGTCCTTGTCCATGAGTTGGCGCAGTACGGGAGTCAGGGGTCCCGAACGCCGCGGCTCGGGCAGCGGGTCGACGACGATCGCGGTGAGCGTGGACCACGTCGACGTGCGGCGGAAGGGGGAAGAACCCTCGACCGCGGCGTACAGCGTGGCGCCGAGGGCCCAGACGTCGGAGGCGGGCCCCGGGTCGTGGCCCTGGGCGCGCTCGGGCGCCAGGTAGTCGAGCGAGCCGACCAGTTCGCCGCTGCGGGTGAGGTGCGTCGCCGAGCCGTCGTTCGGGTCGTCCATCGTGGCGATGCCGAAGTCGGTGAGGACGACGCGGCCACCGGCTTCCAGGAGGATGTTGCCGGGCTTCACGTCACGGTGCAGAATGCCCACGCGGTGGGCGGCGGCCAGGGCCTCCATCACCTTGGCGCCGATGCCTGCGGCCTCCCGGGGGTCGAGGGTGCCGCGCTCGCGCAGCACGTCGTCCAGGGAGGGGCCGTCGACGAGTTCCATGACGATGAGGGGCCGTCCTTCGACCTCCGCGACGTCGTGCACGGCGACCACTCCGGGGTGGCGCACCCGGGCGGCGGCCCGTGCCTCGCGCTGCATCCGCAGCCGCAGGTCGTTCAGCTCGGGGCCGGCCGCGTCCGTATACGTGCGCAGTTCCTTGACCGCGACCTCGCGGTGCAGCACCTCGTCGACGGCGCGCCACACGACTCCCATGCCGCCGCGCCCGAGCTGTGCCACGACGCGGTAGCGCCCGGCGAGGAGTCTGCCGACCCCGTCCGTCTGTTCCTGGTCCCCCGAATGCACCGCTGCCCCGTTCCTGCGACACGACTTTCCGTGGCGTACAGACTACGGGGCAGCTGTGACAGGCGGTCGCCGGTGTTACTTGCCCGAGACCGTGAGATCGCCACGGCGCGGGCCGGAGAAGCCCTGCAGGCGGGCCAGGGTGAGGCCGGTGAGGCGGGTGACCTCGCCCGCGTCGAGGGCGCCGCAGTCCAGACCGCGCAGCAGGTATCCGGCGAGGGCCTTGGCGGTGGCGGGCTCGTCGGCCACGGCGCCGCCCTCGTGGTGGCCCGCGTAGGCGGCGAGGCGGGCGGCGGCCGACTCGAAACCCTCGCGGTAGAACGCGAACACGGCGGCGTAGCGGGTGGGGATGTGGCCGGGGTGCATGTCCCAGCCCTGGTAGTAGGCGCGGGCCAGGGCGCGGCGGGTGAGGCCGTAGTGCAGTCGCCAGGCGTCGTGGACCTGCGCGGTGGTGCCGACGGGCAGGACGTTGGTGGAGCCGTCGGAGACGCGGACGCCGGTGCCGGCGGCGGCGACCTGCATGACGGCCTTGGCGTGGTCGGCGGCCGGGTGGTCGCTGGCCTGGTAGGCGGCGCTGACGCCGAGGCAGGCGCTGTAGTCGAAGGTGCCGTAGTGCAGCCCCGTCGCGCGGCCATCGGCGGCCTGGATCATGCGGGCGACGGCGGCGGTGCCGTCGGTGGCGAGAATCGACTGGCTCGTCTCGATCTGGATCTCGAAGCCGACGCGGCCGGGCTCGAGACCACGCGCCTTCTCGAACTCCTCAAGGAGCCGCACCATCGCGGTGACCTGCTCGGGATACGTCACCTTGGGCAGCGTCAGGACGAGGCCGTCGGGGAGGCCGCCCGCCTCCATGAGCCCTGACAGGAAGATGTCGAGGGTGCGGATGCCGCGGTCGCGTACCGCCTCCTCCATGCACTTCATGCGGATGCCCATGTACGGGGCGGCGGTGCCGTTCCTGTACGCCTCGGCGACGAGCCGGGCCGCGCGGGCGGCGTCCTGGTCCTCGTCGGCGCCCTTGTAGCCGTCCTCGAAGTCGATGCGCAGGTCTTCAATCGGCTCGCGCTCCAGTTTGGTGCGCACGCGCGTGTAGACAGCGTCGGCGAGGTCGTCGGTCAGGCCGAGGACGGCGGCGAAGGAGGCGGCGTCCGGTGCGTGCTCGTCGAGCATCGCGAGGGCCTTGTCGCCCCACGTGCGCAGCGAGTCTTCGGTGAACTGCTCGCCAGGGATGTACACGGTGTGGACGGGCTGGCGGGTACCTGGGTCTCCCGGGTAGAGGCGCTCCAGCTTCGCGTCCACCGGGGCGAGGGAAGCGCTGATGCCCTCGCTGACCGCGCCGGCGAGGCTCGTTGCCACCTTCTCTTGCTGACCCATTCCCGCATCCTCCACACGCTCGGTGCCGCGCCCGACATTTCCGCTCCACGGAATCAACAATCCGTATAGCGAAGTTATCCGTGACTTTCCTGCTGGTCAACACCTTGCCGTGTCCTGCATCCGTAGGGGACCGCGCGCGTTGACGCGTGTCCCGGAGCCCGGCGGGGACCGGCGCGGCCAGTCTGTGGCCCACAGCCTCCAGCGTGCCCTCGGTGCCGACCGTGCGGGCCGAACTCAAGGAGCCCCCGTGGCCATCGACTCCCCCTTCACGCGCCGTTCCGTCCTGCGGACCGCGCTCGCCGCCGCCGTGGCGCTGCCCCTGTCCGGCACGGCGGTGTCCGGCGGCCCGGCCCACGCCGCCGCGGCGCCGGAAGCGCGCCTGGAGGTCATGTCGTACAACGTCCGCTACGCGAGCAACCGGCCCCCGCACACCTGGGCCGAGCGCCGCCCGGCCATGAAGGAGATGCTCCTGCGCGCCCAGCCGCACGTCATCGGCACCCAGGAGGGCCTCTACTACCAGTTGCAGGACATCGAGACGGATCTCGGCGCCAACTACGACTGGGTCGGCACGGGCGTCGGGGGCGGCAGTCGCGACGAGTTCATGGCCGTCTTCTACGACAACCGCAGGCTGTTCCCGCTCGAATACGACCACTTCTGGCTCTCGGACACGCCCTACACCATCGCTTCGAACACCTGGGGTGCCAACTCGCCCCGCATGGCCTCCTGGGTGCGCTTCCTCGACCTGGTCACCAACGCCCAGCTGTACGTCCTCAACACGCACTTCGACCACGTCAGCCAGAACGCGCGCGAGCGTTCGGCGAGCCTCATGGTCGAACGCATCGCCCAGCTGAACACGGCCACGCCACTCATCGTGACGGGCGACTTCAACGCGACGGCCCACGACAACGCCGCCTACACCACGATGCTGGGCGCCGGTCTCGTCGACACCTGGGACGTCGCCGAGAAGCGCGGCCCGGCATACGGCACGTACGGCGGTTACAAGCCGCCCGCCCTGGGCGGCGGTCGCATCGACTGGGTCCTGACGAGGCCCTCGGCGACGGTGCACGCGGCATCGGTGAACACCTTCTCGCTCGGCGGGCAGTACCCGAGCGACCACTGGGCCGTCCAGGTCACGATGACGCTGTGACACGGCGAGGCCCCCGCTCCGCCGTGCGCGGAGCGGGGGCCTCGTACCGGCAGCGGGCTCAGCCCTTGCGGGACTTGACCTCTTCGGTGAGGGCGGGGACGACCTCGAAGAGGTCGCCGACCACGCCGTAGTCGACCAGGTCGAAGATCGGGGCCTCGGCGTCCTTGTTGATGGCCACGATGGTCTTCGAGGTCTGCATGCCGGCCCGGTGCTGGATCGCGCCGGAGATGCCCGAGGCGATGTACAGCTGCGGGGAGACCGACTTGCCGGTCTGGCCCACCTGGTTGGCGTGCGGGTACCAGCCGGCGTCGACCGCGGCACGCGAGGCGCCGACGGCGGCACCGAGCGAGTCGGCGAGCGCCTCGATGACCGAGAAGTTCTCGGCGCCGTTCACGCCGCGGCCGCCGGAGACCACGATCGCGGCCTCGGTCAGCTCGGGGCGGCCGGTCGACTCGCGCGGGGTGCGCGAGACGACCTTGGTGCCGGTGGCCTTCTCGGAGAAGGAGACCTCAAGGGCCTCGACGGTGCCCGCGGCCGGGGCGGCCTCCACGGCGGCCGAGTTCGGCTTGACCGTGATGACCGGGGTGCCCTGGGAGACACGGGACTTGGTGCTGTACGAGGCGGCGAACACCGACTGCGTGGCCACCGGGCCCTCGTCGCCGGCCTCCAGGTCGACGGCGTCCGTGATGATGCCGGACTTGATGCGGACCGCGAGGCGGGCCGCGATCTCCTTGGCCTCGGCGGAGGACGGGACGAGCACGGCGGCCGGGGAGACGGCCTCGTACGCGGCCTGCAGCGCGTCCACCTTCGGCACGACGAGGTAGTCGGCGAACTCGGGGGCGTCGGCGGTCAGGACCTTGACCGCGCCGTGCTCGGCGAGCGTGGCGGCGGTGGCCTCGGCGCCGGAGCCGAGGGCGACGGCGACGGGCTCGCCGATCCGGCGGGCCAGGGTCAGCAGCTCAAGGGTGGGCTTGCGGACGGCACCGTCCACGTGGTCGACGTAGACGAGAACTTCAGCCATGGGACTTCAATCTCCTGCGGTAACGAAGAAGTTGGGCGGTTGAGGGGTGACTGAAGCTCAGATGAACTTCTGGCCCGCGAGGAACTCGGCGAGCTGCTTGCCGCCCTCGCCCTCGTCCTTGACGATCGTGCCGGCCGTGCGGGCCGGACGCTCGGCGGCCGAGTCGACCTTGGTCCAGGCACCCTCGAGGCCGACCTCTTCGGCCTCCAGGTCCAGGTCACCGAGGTCGAGCGCCTCCACCGGCTTCTTCTTGGCGGCCATGATGCCCTTGAAGGACGGGTAGCGGGCCTCGCCCGACTGGTCCGTCACGGACACGACGGCCGGCAGGGACGCCTCCAGCTGCTCGCTGGCGGAGTCGCCGTCACGGCGGCCCTTCACGGTGCCGTCCTGGACGGAGACCTCGGAGAGCAGCGTGACCTGCGGGACGCCGAGGCGCTCCGCGAGGATCGCGGGCAGCACGCCCATGGTGCCGTCGGTCGAGGCCATGCCCGCGATGACCAGGTCGTAGCCGGTCTTCTCGATGGCCTTGGCGAGCACCAGCGAGGTGCCCATGACATCGGTGCCGTGCAGATCGTCGTCCTCGACGTGGACGGCCTTGTCGGCGCCCATCGAGAGCGCCTTGCGCAGCGCGTCCTTGGCGTCCTCGGGGCCGACGGTCAGAACGGTGACCTCCGCGTCGTCCGCCTCGTCGGCGATCTGCAGCGCCTGCTCGACCGCGTACTCGTCGAGCTCCGAAAGGAGGCCGTCGACGTCGTCGCGGTCGACGGTCAGGTCATCGGCGAAGTGCCGGTCGCCGGTGGCGTCGGGCACGTACTTCACACAGACAACGATCCTCAAGCTCACGCCGGCTCTCCTACTGCATCGTCTTTACTGGGCTGCTGCCTCGGCTCATGGCCACTGCCCCATTGCAGGCAGCATAGGCGCCTGAAGCGGCGGATCCCGGTCGGGGCGGCCCGCGCTCCGACCGAAATATTACTCATGAGTACACCCAGTTCATTCCCCCTGAGCAAGCGCTTTGAACTGTGACCTTCCCAACGCTGCGTAATCAGGCGTGAGCCACGCCCACCGGGAACTCTCAGTCGCGCAAGGCGTTGAAGCGCCCCTGGTGGTACAGGAGCGGGCGGCCCTCGTCGGCGTGGTCGCCGACCACGGCCTGGGCGAGCACGATGCGGTGGTCGCCGGCCGGCACCCGCGCCACGATCCGGCACACCAGCCAGGCGAGCACCCCGTCGAGCACGGGCACCCCCTCGGGCCCCTCGCGCCAGCTCGTCGGCGCGCCGAAGCGGTCGGCTCCGCTGCGCGCGAACGTGGCCGCGAGATCCTGCTGGTGCTCGCCGAGTATGTGGACGCCGACGTACTCGGCCTCGGAGACCGTGGGCCAGCTGGAGGAGCCGGTGCCGATGCCGAACGACACCACCGGGGGTTCGGCGGAGACCGACGTGAGCGAGGTGGCGGTGAAGCCGGCCGGGCGGGAGCCCCGGGCCGCGGTGATCACGGCGACGCCCGCCGCATGCCGCCGGAAGACCGAGCGCAGCAGGTCGGGGGTGGCGTGCCGCAGGGCGCCGAGGGCCGGCGTTGCCGTCATGGGGTTGTCCTTCTGCCGGAGGTACGGGCGACGACGTCGGTGTTCAGGACCGAGGACAGCGCGCGCCGGCATCGCGGACGAGATCCGCGTGGGCGCGCGTGCTGCGGAGAAGGCGGAGAAGGGGGTCCCGGGGCATGGCAGCAGGCTCGCGAGAGATGACGTACGTAGTCAAGCCCTTTCCGCGAGATGAAAGATGCGTCACGGTCGCGACCCCTGCGGCCCTTGTGACCTGCGGGGCAGCGGGTCACACGGCCTCCCCGAGAGCGGCGATCACATCGGCCTTGCGGGGCTGTCCTGCGGCGCGCCGCACCACGTGCCCGGCCGCGTCCAGGACGAGGACGGTGGGTGTCTTCAGTACGCGCAGCTCCCGTACGAGATCGAGCCGGGCCTCGGCGTCGATCTCCACGTGGGACACCCCGGGGACCAGCGCGGCCACGTCCGCGAGGACTCTGCGCGTCGCACGGCAGGGCTGGCAGAACGCGCTGGAGAACTGCACCAGCGTCGCCCGCTCCCCCAGCCGCTCCCCGATGTCCGCCGCGCCGAGCCGCCGCCCGGTGTCACGTCCTGGCACTTCCGCCTCACTCCTACCGCCTGCCCCAAGGGTTCTGATCCGCATCTCTCCCGGTACAGCGCTCGCGCGCCCGCAGAGATTCCTACGTGACGAGAATCTCGCGGATCGGCGGCACCAAGGCTGGTCACTCGTCCGTTCTTGGGGCACGATCTGCGCAACGCCGAAAAACCTACGGCTGCGTAACCTCCCGCCGGGAGCCCCCTCCCCAGGCAGAAACGAAGGGCCCTCCCCACCCATGGCAGAGCTTGTCTACCGTCCGGTCATCGGTGCCGCGAAAACCCTGTTCAAGGCATGGGACCTGAAGATCGACTGCAAAGGCTCGGAGAACATCCCACGCTCCGGCGGCGCGGTCCTCGTCAGCAACCACATCAGCTATCTCGACTTCATCTTCGACGGTCTCGCCGCCCTGCCGCAGAAGCGCCTGGTGCGCTTCATGGCGAAGGACTCGGTGTTCCGGCACAAGATTTCCGGGCCGCTGATGCGTGGGATGAAGCACATCCCCGTCGACCGCAAGCAGGGCGAGGCGGCCTACGCGCACGCCCTCGACTCACTGCGCTCCGGGGAGATCATCGGCGTCTTCCCCGAGGCGACGATCTCGCAGTCCTTCACGCTGAAGACGTTCAAGTCCGGCGCCGCGCGGCTGGCCCAGGAGGCCGGGGTCCCGCTGATCCCGATGGCTCTGTGGGGCACGCAGCGGCTGTGGACCAAGGGGCACCCCCGCAACTTCCGCCGCAGCCACCTGCCCGTGACGATCCGGGTCGGGGAGCCGGTGGAAGCCCCCAAGGACCAGTACGCGGGCGCGATCACGCGGCGCCTGCGCGAGCGCTGCCAGGAGCTCCTCGAGGCCGCGCAGCGCGCCTATCCGGTGCGCCCCAAGGGCCCGGACGACACGTGGTGGATGCCTGCGCACCTGGGCGGTACGGCGCCGACCCCCGCCGAGGTGAAGGCCGCCGAGGCCACCTGACCGTCCCGGTCCGTCCGGCGCGTCTCACAGCTGTGCGGGGTAGATCTGCCAGAGGTGCGGCCGGTCGCGGGCTTCCTTGAGCGGGCGGAGCGCCACCGGACTCGGTTCGGCGTAGAGGACCGGGTAGTCCACCTCACCGGCCCCGGGGTCCACCGGCCAGGCCAGCCGCTCCGCACCGAGACGGAACTGCGCGTCGACGCCGTCCGGGCCGTTGCCGCGCGGGTCCTGCCGGTGCCAGGCGCCGTCGAGGCGTACGGCGACCAGGCCGTGCAGGGAGTAGCCGCTGGTGTGGTCGTCCCGCAGCCGCTGGTAGCAGAACGCCGTCGGGATGTCCTCGGCGCGCAGCAGGGCGGCCAGGGCGTGGGACTTGGCGGTGCAGATGCCGGTGCGCTCCCGCAGGACGTCGGAGGCGCGCCAGGTGACTTCCATGCGGCCCGCGTCCTGCGAGTGCGGGATCTCGTCGCGGACGAACTCGAAGGCCGCGCGCGCATACGCGTACGTGTCGGCGGATGACTTCGCCAGGCTCGCGGCGGTCTCGCGGACCAGCGGGTGATGGTGGTCGACGGCCTCGTCGGCGGCCAAGTACGCCGACAGGTCAGGGTTTTCCTGGATCAGCTGCATGGCACGGGAGCATAGGAATACGGTCGCCCGTACGTCAATGACTTTACGGTCGACCGTATACCTATGCAGAAGCACCTATGCAGGAGTCCTGCGCCTCAGAGACGCCGGTTCAGCGCGCCATCTCTTCCTTCAGCGCCGCCAGGAACCCGTCGACGTCCTCCTCGCGGGTGTCGTACGCGCACATCCAGCGGACGTCGCCCGCCGCCTCGTCCCAGAAGTAGAAGCGGTAGCGCTTCTGCAGCCGCTCGCTCACGTCGTGCGGCAGCCGGGCGAAGACCGCGTTGGCCTGCACGGGGTAGAGGATCTCCACGCCGTGCATGGACCGGACGCCCTCCGCGAGGCGCTGCGCCATCTCATTGGCGTGCCGGGCGTTGCGCAGCCACAGATCTTTGGCGAGCAGGGCCTCCAACTGCACCGAGACGAAGCGCATCTTGGAGGCGAGCTGCATGGACATCTTGCGCAGGTGCTTCATGTGGCGCACGGCGTCCTGGTTGATGACCACGACCGCCTCGCCGAACATCGCACCGTTCTTGGTGCCGCCCAGCGACAGGATGTCGACGCCCACCGCGTTCGTGAACGTCCTCATGGGGACGTCGAGTGCGGCGGCGGCGTTGGCTATCCGGGAGCCGTCGAGGTGCACCTTCATGCCGAGCTGGTGCGCGTGGTCGCAGATCGCGCGGATCTCGTCGGGCGTGTACAGCGTGCCCAGTTCGGTGTTCTGCGCGATCGAGACGACCTGCGGCATGGCGCGGTGCTCGTCGTCCCAGCCGAACGCCTGCCGGTCGATCAGCTCCGGGGTGAGCTTGCCGTCGGGCGTGGGCACGGTCAGCAGCTTGAGGCCCGCCATGCGCTCGGGGGCGCCGCCCTCGTCCACGTTGATGTGCGCGGACTCGGCGCAGATCACCGCGCCCCAGCGGTCGGCGAGCGCCTGCAGCGCGACGACGTTGGCGCCCGTGCCGTTGAACACCGGGAACGCCTCGGCGGTGGGTCCGAAGTGTCCCCGGATCACCTGCTGGAGACCGGCTGTGTAGTCGTCCTCGCCGTACGCGATCTGGTGGCCGCCGTTGGCGAGCGCGAGGGCCGCCATGACCTCCGGGTGGGCGCCCGCGTAGTTGTCGCTCGCGAAGCCGCGGACGTCCGGGTCGTGGTGGCGTCGGGCGTCGGTCTTCGGAGGGTTCACGGGCTCTCTGCCAGGGATGGTCGCGTCACGAGCGGTCGCGTCACGACCGGTCACGGCTTCTCGGTCAGCCACAGGCGGTTTCCGTTCACTTCACCGGCGGGCTTCTCCCAGACACCGGCGATGGCCTCGGCCAGCTCCTTGACGTCCGTGAAGCCCGCGAACTTCGCGTTGGGCCGCTCCGCGCGCATCGCGTCGTGCACCAGCGCCTTGACCACCAGGATCGCAGCCGCCGCGCGCGGCCCGTCCTCGCCCCCCGCCTTGCGGAAGGCGTCCGCGAGGGCCAGCGTCCAGGCCTCGGCCGCCGCCTTGGAGGCGGAGTACGCCGCGTTGCCCGCCGTCGGCTTGCTCGCGCCCGCCGCGCTGATCAGCAGGTAGCGGCCCCGGTCGCTGCGGCGCAGGCCGTCCTCGAAGGCGAGGGAGGTGTGCTGCACGGTGCGGATCAGGAGCTTTTCGAGGAGGTCCCAGTCGGCGAGGTCGGTCTCGGCGAAGCTCTTGCCGCCGCGCCAGCCGCCGACGAGGTGGACGAGCCCGTCGATCCGTCCGAACTCCTTCTCGGTGCGCGTCGCCCACTCGCGGGTCGCGTCCAGGTCGAGGAGATCGACCGTGTCTCCTATGACGGTCGCCCCGCCGTGCGCGTACCGCGCGGCGTCCACCGCTTCGGCCAGGCGCGCCGGGTCGGCGTCAGAGGCCACGACCGTGGCTCCCGCCTCGGCCAGCCTGAGCAGGGTGGCACGCCCCGCGGGGCCGGCCGCTCCGGCCACCGCGACCACGGCTCCATCGAGTGCGGACATGGTCCTCGCCTCCTCCTGGCGGCCGCTCACGCGGCGGCCTTCTCGGCGTCCGACGAAGCAGTGATGCCCTTGGTGGAGGCGATCACGTTCTTCAGCTTCTTGGAGAGCGCCTCATAGAACATGCTGAGCGGAAACTCGTCGGGAAGCACCTCATCGACTAGTTTGCGCGGCGGCAGCGAGGTGTCCAGGGCGTCCGGGCCCTTGGCCCAGCGCGATCCGGGGTGCGGGGCGAGGTAGCTGGAGACCAGGTCGTACGCGGCGAACCAGTGGACCAGCTTCGGGCGGTCGATGCCGGCCCGGTAGAGGTCCTCGATCTCGCCGCACAGCTGGTTGGTGACCTGCGGCGCGCGCTCCCAGTCGATGCTGAGCCGGTTGTCGGTCCAACGGACCACGTCATGCTTGTGGAGGTAGGCGAAGAGGAGCTGGCCGCCGAGCCCGTCGTAGTTCTTGACGCGGTCACCGGTGACCGGGAAGCGGAACATCCGGTCGAACAGGACGGCGTACTGCACGTCGCGCGCCTGCGGGACGCCCTCGGCCTCCAGCTTCACGGCCTCCTTGAAGGCGGTGAGGTCGCAGCGCAGCTCCTCCAGGCCGTACATCCAGAACGGCTGGCGCTGCTTGATCATGAACGGGTCGAACGGCAGGTCGCCGTGGCTGTGGGTGCGGTCGTGGACCATGTCCCACAGGACGAACGCCTGCTGGCAGCGGTCCTGGTCGCCGACCATCTCGCGGATGTCGTCGGGCAGTTCGAGCCCGAGCAGGTCCACGGCGGCCTCGGTGACACGGCGGAAGCGGGCCGCCTCGCGGTCGCAGAAGATGCCGCCCCAGGAGAAGCGCTCGGGGGCCTCGCGCACGGCGATGGTCTCGGGGAAGAGGACGGCCGAGTTCGTGTCGTACCCGGCGGTGAAGTCCTCGAAGGTGATGCCGCAGAAGAGCGGGTTGTCGTAGCGCGTGCGCTCCAGTTCGGCCAGCCAGTCGGGCCAGACCATGCGCAGCACGACCGCTTCGAGGTTGCGGTCGGGGTTGCCGTTCTGCGTGTACATCGGGAAGACGACCAGGTGCTGCAGGCCGTCCTCGCGGTGCGCGGCGGGCTGGAAGGCGAGGAGGGAGTCGAGGAAGTCCGGCACCCGGAAGCCGTCCTCGGCCCAGCGGCGCAGGTCCGTGACGAGCGCCCGGTGGTACGCGGCGTCGTGCGGCAGGAGCGGGGAGAGCTCCTCCACCGCGGCTATGACGCGGTCCACGGCGAGTTCGGCGATGCTCCGCGCCGGGGCGCCGTCCGCCTCGAAGTCGATGGAGCCGTCCGCCGACTGCCAGGGCCGGATGTCCTGCACGGCATCCTTGAGCACCGGCCACGCCGGGTGGTCCACCACCCGCCCCTCAGCGGTAGGAACCGCACCCTCCGTACCCGACCGCACAAGAATTTCCGTCATAACCCATCCTCCACGGGAGAACCTCGCGTCAGAACACCGTATGCGTGCGAGGTTCTCCGCGACAAGGGGGGTATCGGGAAATTATCCTGTGCCACCCCCTGCCCCACCGCTGTTTTTCCTGTGCGTCGCGGTCGACCCGATCGCTTCCGCCACATCCGTCAACGCCTTCCCCGCATTGGGCAGTGCATCGGGGAAGGCGAGGAAGCCGTGGAACATCCCGCGGAAGTGGGCCGAGACGACATCCACTCCGGCCGCGCGCAGGCGCTCCGCGTAGTGCAGTCCCTCGTCGCGCAGCGGGTCGCAGCCCGCGGTGACGAGGTGGGCGGGCGGCAGCCCGGAGAGGTCCGCGGCGCGCAGCGGCGAGGCGAGGGCGTGCCTGCCGTCCCCGTCGGACCCGAGGTACTGCTGCCAGAACCAGCGCAGGTGCGCGGCGGTGAGGAAGCAGCCCCGGGCGTTCTCGCGGTAGGAGGCGGTGTCCTGGGCCGCGTCCAGGAGGGGGTAGAGCAGCACTTGCAGCGCGAGCGCGGGGCCGCCCTCGTCCCGCGCCCTGAGCGCCGCGGCGGCGGCGAGCCCTCCGCCGCTGCTGTCCCCGGCGGCGACGAGGGCGCCGGGATCGCCGCCGAGCGCGGCGCTCTCGCCGGCGGCCCAGCACAGCGCCGCGTACGCGTCGTCGACGGCCGCCGGGAAGCGGTGCTCGGGCGCCAGGCGGTAGCCGACGGAGACCACGGCGGCGCCGGACCGGGCGGTCAGGCCGCGGGCCGTGGCGTCGTGGGAGTCGAGGCCGCAGAGGGTGTAGCCGCCGCCGTGGAAGAAGACGACGGTCGGGCGGGGGCCCGGATGCCGTGCCGGGTCCGGGAGGTAGACGCGGACGGGGACCTCGGGTGCGCCCGGCGGCCCCGGGACCGTCCGGTCCGCGACCGGGCCGACTGGGAGCGGCGCCCTTCCGTAGGCGGGTGCGGCGGCGAGGGTCCGGCGGGCCTCGACGGCGTCGGTGACGGCGCCGCCGAGGTCGGGGAAGGCGGCGGTCAGGGCGTCCACGAGGGGGCGGGCACGGGGGTCGAGGCGGTCCGGGGCGAGGGCGGCGCCCTGGTCGTCGCGCCGCATCATGCGGTGTCCGCTTCCTGGGCGCGGAAGTAGGGGATGACCTTCTCGCCCCACTGCCGCAGGGTCTCCAGACAGGCCTCCTGGGGCACGGTGCCCATCTGGACGAGGCACATGATCTCGTCGGCCCCCGCGTCGCGCAGGCGCTCGACATGGGCGATGGCGTCGTCCGCGGTGCCGTACGCGTGGTCGGCGTTGAACGTGGCGGTCGAGGTCGGACGTACCGGGATGTCGTGCTCGTGCAGGCGCGCGACGACCTGCTCGGCCGCCCTGCGCATCTCGGCGGCCTCGTCACTGCCCTCGACGACCGCCTCGTCGGGGACGCCCGTGCCGCCGTACCAGTGCCCGATGGACTGCGCGAAGAACCGCTGCCCGCGGATGCCCACGCGCCGTGCCGTCTCCCGGTCGTCGAGCACGATCGTCGGACAGAGCACCGAGAAGTGGTCGTTGACGGCGCTCGACACGAAGCGCGCGCCGGTGCGGGCCGCGAGCGCGGCGTCGTACGCCCGGCGCATCCCGGCGATCGACTCGGGGCCCGCGAACCCCATCACCAGGGCGCCGATGCCCAGTTCGGCCGCCTGTGTCAGGGTCTCGGTCCTGCTGCAGGCGAGGAAGAGCGGCGGGTGGGGGGTCTGCGCGGGGCGGGGCAGGATCGGGTGCGGGCCGATGTCGAGGAGCTCGCCGTGGTGCTCCAGCTCCTCCTTCTCCCAGGCCTTTCCGATGATCCGCAGCGCTTCCTCGACCTCTTGCGCCGTACGTTCCCTGTCGACCCCGCACAGCGACGTCTCCTGGGCCGTGCCGCCCCGGCCCGCACCCAGGTCGAGCCGCCCGCCGGAGAGCAGGTCGAGCATGGCGGCGCGCTCGGCGACCCGCGCCGGGTGGTTGAAGTTGAACGGCATGCAGACGACGCCGTGCCCGATCCTGATGGTGCTCGTGCGCGCGGCGACCCAGGTGAGGAAGATCTCGGGCGCGCTCATGTGCGCGTACCACTTGAGCGAATGGTGCTCCACCGCCCAGATGCGGTCGAACCCCATCTTTTCGGCGAGCACGGCTTGTTCGATGCTGTCGCGGATGACCTGGTGCTCACGTTCGACGGTCGGATCGGCGAGCTGTGCCTCGAAGATGACGGAGAACTTCATGTGCCCTCCAGGGGGTGATGCCCTCAGCGCCTGTGCGGCATGGCTTTTGTTTCGATCAGCCATATGACTAGTCGTCACATCGCAACATCACAAGGGCTGTCGCACGGGCTTTTCGCGCTGGCGCCCGGGTGCGGTCGGCTCCGGCCGCGGGGCGGGCCGGGCCGCGGGCCCGGCCGGGAATCACCTTCACCGGTGACTGGTTCAGGGGCCGAGCATGACATCGTGAACCGGTCGCGTTACGGTCACGGACGTATGAAGGAACAGGCCCCTCCGCTGGTGGAGCCGGGCATGGCCGATGTCCGTGACGGAACCGCCGCTGTTCACAGAATGACGAGAGGCCGGGAAGCAAGGGTGCCGCCATGGGAGACAGCTTGTCCATTTCGTCCGTGCCCTCGCCCGACGGTCGGCGCCCGTCCCGGCACGTCCCCTCCCCCAGCGACGAGACGGAACTGCTGAGGGTCGCCAACGAGCGGCTGCGCGATCAGGTCTCGGAGCTCCAGGTCCAGGCGCGGGCGCGCTCCAGGGTCGCGCTGGCCGAGGGCATCCTGGTCGAGCGCTACCGCCTCGCGGACGCGCAGGCGGCGTTCGCGCTGCTGCGCCAGGCGTCCCAGCGGGCCAACATCAAGCTGCACCAGCTGGCCGCCGCGGTCGTCAGGACCCCGGGGCCCGTGCCGGGCGCCGAGGTGTGGAACATCAGACGGGCGCAGCAGCCGACGCCGAACCTGGCCACGCTCCACTCCGGCGCGATCGACGCGACCAACCAGGGTGAGGTCCTGGGCGCCGCGCTGCGCCGCGTCATGACCGTCACCGACACCGACATGGGGAACGTGCAGCTGGTCGAGGACGACACCCTGCGCATGGCGAAGCACGCGGGACTGCCCCGGCAGTTCACCGACTACTTCGCGTTCGTGGACGGAAACACCTCATGCGCCCGTGCGGCCGCCGCGAGCCACCAGGTCACCGTCAAGGAGGTGGCCTCGTCGGCCGGTTTCGACGAGGACACCCGCCGGGTGATCCTCGCCTCGGGAAGCCGCGCCTGCCACAGCATTCCCCTCGTCGACGAGCAGAACACCGTCCGCGGCGTGATCTCCTCGCACCACGCCCGCCCCCTCATCGGCTTCACACAGGCGCAGTTGCGGGCGCTGGACGGCACGAGCCGCGCCCTCGGCACCTGGATCAAGTGGCACCAGCACACCGTGCTCGTCGACGCGTTGCAGGACCTCCATCGGATCGCGCTGGCCTTCCGCGGCTAGCGGGCGGGCGCGGCGTTGGTGAAGGCGCCGTCCTTGAAGACGCGTTCGGCGAAGCGTTCGCCGATGAGGCGGTGCGTGGCCGCGTCCGGGTGGAGCTGGTCGGGCAGCGGCAGTCGGGCGGCGTCCGCGGTGCCGTAGAGCTCGCGGCCGTCGAGGTAGTACAGGTTCGGGTCGTCGGCCGCGCGCCGCTCGACGATCCGGGCCAGCTCCTCGCGGATGACGTTCAGCGTGAGCTTCCCGGCCGCCCGTTCCGCCGGGTCGCCCATGGCCTTGAAGCGAAGCAGCCCCTCCCCGATGTCGCTGAGGTCCGGCGCGCTGGGGCCCGGGGTGTCCTCGTGCATGGGGCACAGGATGGGCGAGACGACCAGCAGCGGGGTGTCGGGGTGCCCTTCGCGGACGGTGTCGAGGAATCCGTGCATCGCCGGGGTGAAGGCGCGCAGCCGCATCACGTCGGCGTTGACCAGGTTGATTCCCATCTTGATGCTGATCAGGTCCGCGGGGGTGTCCCGCAGGGCGCGGGCGGTGAACGGGTCGAGCAGGGCGCTGCCGGCAAGGCCGAGGTTGATCAGCTCGACACCGCCGAGCGAGGCGGCGAGGGCGGGCCAGATGGTGGTGGGGCTCGCCGCGTCGGAGCCGTGGCTGATCGAACTGCCGTGGTGCAGCCACACCTTGCGGCCCGGGTCCCGGGCGGGCTCCACGGGTGCGTCGGTACGCAGCGCGAGGAGTTCGGTGGTCTCGTTGTGCGGCAGCCAGATCTCGATGTCCTTCATGCCGTCCGGCAGGTCGTCGAAGCGCACGGTGCCGGGGTCGCCGGTGGTGTGCTCGAAGGTCCCGGCCGCCATGTCGATGGTCAGCGTGTGACCGCCCTTGACGCTGCCCCGGCCGGCGAGGACACCGTCGACGACCAGGTCGTAGACCCCGTCGGGGCGGGGCGGCACGCCGACGTAGGACCGCTTGGTGGGCAGGGTGTCCAGCTCGACCGCGGTGGCGCGGGTGCGGAACGCCAGGCGTACGCCGGAGGGCTGGGCCTCGGCCATGGCCAGCTGTCCGTCGGTGTTCTGCCTGCGGGCGCGGGCGGGCAGCCGGTGCGGGAGTATGCCGTGCGCGGTCTCTTCGACGTCGAGGGCGCCGCGCAGGAGGTCAGCGGTGACGGGCGTGGTGGTCCAGTGCCGGTCGCTGTTCGGCGCGTTGTCCGGTGTGTTGTCCGGTGTGTTGTCCATTGCTCTGTTTCCTTGCCGGGATCATCGTCACGTTGATCCGCTCATTGATTGCGTCAGCATGTTGATCGGGCATCAGGCATCAGACTGACGGGGCGGGCCAGTTGCGCAGCAGGGCGTCCAGGGCGTCGATGACGCGCGTCCAGGTCTCCTGCGAGTCGGGCGCGCTGTGGCTGAAGCCACCGGCCAGCTCCAGGCTGACGTAGCCGTGGAAGACGCTGCCGAGGAGGCGGACCGCGTGGGTCTGATCCGGCTCCCCCAGGTCGTATCCGCGCAGGATCGCCCGCGTCATCTCCGCGTGCCTGCCGCCCGCGCCGGCGGCGGCCGCCTCGGGGCTGAGCCGCAGCTGGGCCGCGGCGTAACGTCCGGGGTGCTCCCTGGCGTAGTCGCGGTAGACGTTCGCGAGGGCGGCCAGGGCGCCCTTTCCCGCGCGTCCTGCGAGCGCGTCGGCGCCCCGGTCGGCGAGTTCGGCCAGGGCCAGCAGGGCGATCCCCGTCTTGAGGTCCTGGGAGTTCTTCACGTGCGAGTACAGGCTCGCGGTCTTGACGTCGAAGTGCCGGGCCAGCGCCGAGACGGTCACCTGGTCGAAGCCGACCTCGTCGGCCAGCTCCGCACCGGCCCGGATCAGCCGTTCCGTGGTCAGCCCTGCGCGGACCATGACACTCCCCTCGTTCGCCTTGCCTTGAACGAGTATGCATTTACCTAAAGCCTTTAGGCAAATGGGCATGCGCTTTAGGGCTGCTCCGAGGTCAGTCGGAGTACGGCTGCCGGGACCGGTGGACCGTGGGTCAGAGCACGGTGATGTGGCCGGGGGCGGGCAGGCGCGGGGCGGTGGCGGGCTCGTGGATGTCCGCGAGGGCCATGAAGAGCAGGGCCACCGCGAGGGCGCCGGGGTCGGGAACGCCGAGGGCGTGGTCCCCGACGTAGCTGGCGCGGCCACGCCGGGGGCGCAGGGAGGCGGTGGCCAGGGCGCCGCGGATGGCGGCCTGGGCGGCCTCGGTGAGCGGTGCCTCGGGGGCGGCGGCCTCCCGTGCCGCGGCCAGGGACTCGGCGGCGGGCGCGAGGGCGTCGACCAGCGTGCAGTCGCCGGGGCTCGCGCCGCCCACCCGGTGGATGGCGGCGTGACCGGCCGCGGCGGCCTCGGCGAGCGCGGCGACCGACGGAGCGCCGCCGTCCGGCGGTGAGGCCGCGGCCAGGTGCTGGAAGAGGAGGCCGAACAACGGGCCGCTGGTGCCCCCGACGTCGTTGAGGAAGGCGTCGGCGAGAGCGGCCGTGCCGTCGGCGCCCGTCTCGTCGGCCAGCTTCACCGCGCGCCGGACGCCACCGGCGAGGTTGTCCCCGAAGTCGCCGTCACCGACGAGCTGGTCGAGCTTGGTGAGGTTGTCACGCACCTGCGTGACGGTGAGCGCGTAGCGGTCGAGCAGGGCGCGGTCGCCGCCCGTGCGCGGGGCGCGTACGGGGGAGCTCTCCTTCGACGGCGTCTCCTGCGCGGGCCCGCCCGGGGCGAGCGAGGGGCGCGGCAGCACCAGCGGGGTCCGGGTGGGGGCGATCCACAGGTCGGCCCATCCCGCGTCGAGCCGGGTGAGGGTGAGCGAGAAGCCGGCCATGTCCAGGGCGGCGGTGAAGGTGCCGGGGACGACCAGCACGGGCCGGACGCCGCGGGCGGTGAGTTCGTCGCTCAGCAGCACGGCGATGGCGCCCAGCTCCAGTTCGGTGGTGGCGCCCAGGCCGTTGACGAGGGCGAGCACCTCGTCGGGCCCGTCGGGCAGCGCGTCGAGGAGGTCGTCGGTCATGCGCCGGACGAGGTCACCGGTCCCGGGCCGCGCGATGGTGCGGGTGCCGCGCTCGCCGTGGATGCCGACGCCGTAGTCGAGCGTCCCCTCGTCCAGCGTGAACGCGGGGCTCAGCGTGGTGGGCGAGGTCTGGGCACGGGCGGCGACCGCGATACTGCGGGAGCGGGCCACGATCCGCCGCCCCAGCTCGGCGAGCTCCTCCAGGGTCGCGCCCTGATCGGCCGCGGCGCCCAGGAGCTTCTCGACCACGACGGTGGCGGCGGTGCCGCGGCGGCCCGTCGCGCTGTCCGCGCTGTCGGTGGCCAGGTCGTCGTCGACCAGGACCGTGGCGACGGGGATGCCGTCGTGCCGCAGGCGTTCCGCCGCGATCTGGAAGTTGATGACGTCGCCGGTGTAGTTCTTCACGATGTGCAGCACGCCGCCACTCTTGGCGGCCGCCGCGCTCGCCTCGTAGATCTGCCGGTTGTGCGGGGAGGCGAAGATCTCGCCGGGGCAGACGGCGTCCAGGCCACCCCGCCCCAGGAGCCCGGTGTGCAGCGGCTCGTGTCCGGACCCGCCGCCGGAGACCAGGGCGACCGTGCGCGCCGGGTCGGCGTCGCGCGCCCGCAGATACAGGGGGCTGCTGTTCACCTCGATCAGCCCGGCGTGCGCCAGGGCAAGACCTCGGGCGGCGGTCAGGACCGCGTCGTTCTCCGGCAGGAAGTGGCTCATCTGGGTCTCCGTAGGGGGGCGGTGAGAGGGGTCGGTGCGGTCGGCGTACGGGTGGTTCGCCTGCCCGGGTCGTGTCGCCGCCCGGTACCACGGGGTTCCGCCGGCGCCGGACGACGCGGTGCTCACCCTCTCCGCCCCGCGCTCTCCAAGGTCGGCACCCGCGCCTACCGGCACTCCCGCGTTCCGGTCCCGCGACCCGTGTGCCAGGCTGACACCGTGCACCGGCCCGGGCGGCGATACGCAGAGGGCGCGCGGCACCCTTCGTACGACAGCCCATCTTTGCGAGGTCTTGACAGTTGCCCGACGCGCGACGCGAGGATCTGGGACGGATGCTGCGCGCCTGGCGGATGGCGCGGGACCCCGCGCTGCTGCCCGGCCCGGTGCCCTTCCGCGGCCACCGCCGCTACCTCACCCAGCTCGACATGGCCCTGCTGCTCGGGGTCTCCGAACGCTGGTACCGCGCCCTGGAGCGGGGCGAGGACCGCGGGTACGCGCGCGAGATGATCGCCGGTGTCGTCCGGATCCTGGACCTCTCCCCGCGCCGGGCGAGGGCCCTGTACCGGGGCACCGGGCACCAGCCCCCGAGGCAGCGGGCCGAGGGCGCCCGGCCGGACGACGCACTCCTCGACCTGTTGCACCAGCAGCGCCGGATGAGCTGGATCTGCGACCAGGCCTGGGACGTGGTCGCCGTCAACGCCGTGGCCGCGCGGCACTGCCCCTGGCTGGCCCGCCCGGCCGCGAACGCCATGACCTGGGCGTTCTCCCCGGAGGCCCGCTATCAGCTGCGCGACTGGGAGACGAAGTGGGCCGCGCCGCTCCTCGGCCGGCTGCGCCTCGCCTGGCAGCGCTGGCCGGACAACGAGCGTCTTGACGACGTGGTGCGCACCGTGCGGCGCAAGCCGGGCGTCGCCGACCTCTGGGACCGCGCGGCAGAGGACCAGAACCCCTCCGACGAGGCGCCACGTCCCATGTACTTCCCGCTGGTGGCGCCCGATCCGGTCGACGTGCACATCAGAACGTACGGCCGCTTCGGCGACACGGCGCTGCGCTGGCTGATCCTGACCCCGGCGGACCCGTCCGTGAGCTTCCCCTGACCTACGTCGGCATAGGTGGACGTCTACCGGCATCCACCCGGCGGACCCGTCCGTGAGCTTCCCCTGACCTACGTCGGCATACGTGGACGTCTACCGGCATCCACCCGGCGGGGCCCGCTCAGTCCCGTTCGCCGCGCGCCCGGTGCCGGGCGCGCAGAATCAGCAGCACGATCCCCGCGACGGCGCCCGCTCCCGCGTACCCGAGGACCATGTCCTTCTCGGCGGGCGACTCGCTGATGTGCGCCTCCCCGCCCCGCGAGACCCAGACGCGGTCGCCGGTGATGCTGCTCGTCCCCTCCCCCTCCTCGTCCCACACCCCGTCCTCCGGCACGCCCTCGACCGGGCCGCGCACCATGCGGCCTTCGGGGTCCCGCCATGCGAAGTCGCCGAGCTCGTCCCCGTCGGTGACCGTCGCCCAGTACCCGGAGACGTAGGTATGCGTGGCGAGGAGCGCGTGGCACAGCGGTACGGCGAAGGCGACCAGCGCCGCGAGCCACAGGCCGACCGCTACCGCCCGGCCGACAGCGCGCCGCTTCCCCTTGGTACGCCGGACCCCGGTCACACCGCCCCCTCACCATGGCTGCCGAGCCGTCACCCTACGACGGTCGGCCGGGCAGGGCGGCGAGCCAGTCGGTCAGGAGCCGGTTGACCTCGGTGGGGCGTTCCTGCTGGACCCAGTGGCCGCAGCCGTCGAGGATGTGCGAGGAGGACAGGCCCGGCAGAGTGTCGGGGAACGCCTTGATCGCGTCGGCGAGCCAGGTGGTGGAGGCGTCCAGGGCGCCGCCGATGAACAGGGACGGCTGGGTGACCGGGGCGCCCGTGTGCCCGGGGTTGAGGTCCGCCCAGTCGCGGTCCATGGCGCGGTAGCGGTTGAGCGCGCCGGTCAGGCCGGTCCGCTCGAACTCCCCGGCGTAGACGTCGAGATCCCGCTCGTCGAGCCAGCCGGGCAGCCGGCCCTCGGGGAACCGGTCGCGCAGCCGCCCGCCGCGGCTCACGAAGTGCGGGTCGGGCGCGTCGGGACCGGGCATGGTGTCGGCGGAGAGAGCCGCGTAGAAACCGGCGAGCCAGCCCCGGACGTCGGGTTCGATCTCGGCCTCGGCGCGGCCGGCCTCCTGGAAGTACGAGACGTAGAACTCCTCGTCACCGCCCATGCCCGCGAACACCTCGCCGGGGCGCGGGCCGCCCGGCGGCGTGTACGGGACGCTCAGCAGGCCGACCGCGCTGAAGACGTCGGGCCGCAGGAGGGCGGAGTGCGCGGCGACGGTCGCGCCCCAGTCGTGTCCGACGATCACCGCGGTCTCCTCGCCGAGCGCGCGCACCACGGCGGCGTTGTCCTCGACGAGTTCGAGCATCCGGTACGCGGAGGCGTCCCGCGGCCTCGACGAGCGGCCGTAGCCGCGTACATCGACGGCGACCGCGCGGTAGCCGGCCGCGGCCAGGGCCGGCAACTGATGGCGCCAGGAGTACCAGGACTCCGGGAAGCCGTGCACGAGCAGGACGAGGGGCCCGGTGCCCTGCTCCACCAGATGGGTCCGGCCCGCGGGTGAGGCGACCAGGCGGTGCGTGCGGTCCGCGGCGGACGAAGGCTGAGACATGGATCCTCCTGTGCGCTCATGCCGTCGGCGGCGGGGTCCGCCGACCGTGCGACTGAGATGGGCGTGGTCACGAGCTTGCTGCGGCGCGGGCGGTGTCGCGATCTTCGTTGCCGATTCGGCAAATCGCCGGTTGGCGTGGAGCCGCCGCCGGGGCCGGAATCCGGATCGGCTTCGGGGCCGGTCGCGCCGCGGGGAATCGGATCATGCCTCAAGTCCGGTGCGTACGCCGGGGGTTGACACCGCCGTTGGCCGGAATACGTTACATGCAATATGGAACATGCCGTCGAACAGATGGGACTTCCGTGACAGAGACAAGCCATCACCGACCGCGCCCGTGTGATCTCCTGCTCTCCCACGCCCGTGTCGTCACCGTCGACGACCGGCGCGCCGTGTACGAACCGGGGTCGGTCGCCGTCGTGGGCGGGCACGTCGCCGCCGTGGGGCCCGCGGCGGAGGTCGACGCGGCGTGGCGGGCGACCAGGACGGTGGACTGCCGGGGCCGTGCCGTGCTGCCGGGGTTCACCGACGGGCACACCCACCTGTTCCAGTCGCTCGCGCGGGGCCTCGGCGAGGGGCTGCCCATCTGGCCGTGGCTGTGCGAGTTCATGTGGCCGTACTCGATCGCCATGGAACCGGCCGACGCGCGGATCGCGGCCACGCTCGGCGCGGTGGAGGCGCTGCGTTCGGGCATCACGACCGTCGTCGACAACCACTACGCGCCCACGGACGTCGAGACCGTGCTCGCGGTGGCCGACGCCGTCGAGTCGGCCGGTCTGCGCGGCGCGGTCGCCCGGGGCATGCTCGGCGACCGTACGGCCGTCGCGGCGGCCCGGGGCCTTCCCGAAGAGCTGTTCCGCCACTCCACCGCGGAGGAACTGGAGATCACCCGCGAGTGCCTGGTGCGCCGTGGGCCGAGGGCGCGGGTCGGCGTGTGGCCCGCGCCGCTGAACCTCAGCTACGTGGACCAGAAGCTGGTCACCGGCGCGGTCTCGCTGGCCGAGGAGTTCGACGTCCGCTGGCACACGCACTGCTGCGAGGGCGCCAAGGACCCGGAGAGCTATGTGGAGGCGTACGGCGTGCGGCCCGTGGAGTGGCTCGAACGCGCGGGGCTGCTCGACTCGCGGGCGACGCTCGCCCACGCCGTGTGGCTGGCCGACGACGAGATCTCCGCGCTCGGCGAGCGCCGCGCGGGCGTCGCGCACAACCCGGCGTCCAACGCCTATCTGGCCTCCGGGGTCATGCGGCTGCGCGCGCTGCGGGAGGCCGGGGCCGTGGTGTCCCTCGGCACGGACGGACCCAGCGCGGGGCACCGCCAGGACATGTTCGAGGTGATGAAGCAGACCCTGTTCGGACAGCGCCAGCAGACGCTGGATCCGGCGGCGCTGCGGGCCGAGGACGTCCTGGAGCTCGCCACCCGCGAGGGCGGCAGGTACGCCGCCGCGGGCGCGGGCACCGTGTGCGCCGGGGCCCCGGCCGACCTCCTCGTGGTCGGCCTCGACCGGCCCCATCTGCGCCCGCTGCACCGGACCGTGGCGGCGCTGGTCTACTCGGCGCGCGGCTCGGACGTCGACATGACGATCGTCGACGGCAGAGTCGTCTTCGAGGACGGCCGCTGCCCGCTGGTCGACGAGGATGCGCTGCTCACCGAGGCCCAGGAACGGGCCGAACGCCTCGTGGCGCGGGCCGGGTTCGCCGGACTGCGCACCCCTTGGCGGCACTGAGACCGCCGCACGCACCCTCTGGCACCGCACCACACCGCACTCTGCACTGCACTGCACCCCACCACACCGCATCGCTGTCCCTCGGCTGCCCGTCCGCGGCCCCGCACGTGCGCCACAAGTCACGCCCCGTCGGCTCACGCCCAGACGGGCGGAGGGAGAACGCACATGCACCACCGGAAAGCACACGGCAAGGACGCCCGCACAGCCGCTGAACGCAACCCCCCTGAGAAGGCCCCCGCCGGCAGAGACCCCGTCGAGGCCGTGCCGTCGCTCTGGCGGCTCGCCGTCTACGGGCTCCAGCACGTCCTCGCCTTCTACGCCGGCGCCGTGGTCATGCCGCTGCTCGTCGCCGAGGGCATCGGCCTGTCCGGCGACGACATCGGTCTGCTGGTCAACGCCTCGCTCCTGACCTGCGGTCTCGCGACGCTGCTCCAGTCCGTCGGGCTGCCCGGCATCGGCATCCGGCTGCCGGTCGTGCAGGGCACGTCGACGACCGCCGTCCCCTCGCTCGTCTCCGTGGGCCTCGCGGCGGGCGGCGCGCGGGCGGGGCTGCCGACGGTGTTCGGCGCGGTGATCGCCGCGGGCCTCGCGCTGTTCGTCATCGCGCCGGTCTTCAGCAGACTGGTGCGGTTCTTCCCGCCGCTGGTCACCGGCACCATCGTCACGATCGTCGGCATCACGCTGCTCGCGGTGGCCGCGCGTCAGGTCGGCGGCGGCGACCCGGCGGACCGCTCGTTCGGTTCGCCCGCCCATCTCGGCCTGGCCGCCGTCACGCTGGTCGCCATCCTGCTCTTCAACAAGCTCTCCCGGGGCTTCCTCGCCACCGTCGCCGTCCTGGCCGGGCTCGTCATCGGGACCGGGGTCGCCGCGCTCACCGGGCGTACGGACTTCTCCGGGATCGGGGACTCCGCCTGGCTTGGCATGGCCGCGCCGCTGCACTTCGGCGCGCCCCGGTTCGACACCGTGGCCCTCCTGTCCGTCTTCCTCGTGATGGTCATCATCGCGGTGGAGTCCATCGGGCAGTTCTTCGCCGTCGGCCGGATCGTGGGCCGGGAGGTGTCGGGCCTGCACGTCACGCGCGCCCTGCGGGCGGACGGCCTGGCGACAGCAGCCGCCGGGGCACTCAACTCCTTTCCCAGCACGGTGTATTCGCAGAACATCGGGCTGATCCAGCTGACCCGCGTGAAGTCGCGCTGGATCGTCGCGGCGAGCGGCGTGATCATGATGCTGCTCGGCCTGGTGCCGAAGGTGGGTGCCGTGGTGGCGTCGATGCCGACGTCGGTGCTGGGCGGGGCGACGATCGTGCTGTTCTCGACCATCGCGGTGGTCGGCGTGCAGATACTCGGCCAGGCCGATCTGGCCGACCAGCGCAACACCATCCTCGTCGCGGCCAGCGTGGGGATCGGCTTCCTGCCGACGGCGTTCCCGCAGTTCGCCGAGCAGATGCCGGGGCGGCAACTGCATGCGCTGTTCGAGAGCGGCATCATCCTCGGCACCCTCACGGCGGTGCTACTCAACCTCTTCTTCCACCATCTGCGACTGCCGGGACAGAAGAAGAACGACGCGCGTTCCGAGAAGAGCGACGCGCACTCCATTGACCGGTCCGAACATTACATGCAACATGAAGACCTACCTGACGGACCCGAAGTCGCCGCCAAGGACGCGCCATGACAAGGGAGTTGGAGATGCAGACGCAGAGGGCGGTGAATCCGGTGGCGGCGGGGACCCTGCTGGCGGACCGCGCGTACGACGAGCTGAAGGGCGCCGTGCTCGCCGGGCGGCTGCGTCCCGGCGACGCCCTTTCGGTCCCCGCTCTCGCCGTGCAGATGGGCATCAGCCGCAGCCCCGTCCGTGAGGCCGTGCAGCGGCTCATCCACGACGGCCTCGCCACCCATGCCGCCCACCGGGGTGCGGTCGTCTCCACGGTCGACATCGAGGACGTGCGCCAGCTCTACGCCGTGCGCGAGGTGATGGAGGGCCTCGCGGCCCGCCTGGCCACGGAGCGGCTCGACGCCGGCACGGTCGGCGAGCTGCGCCGCCTCCTCGAACGCCACGAGGCGCTGGTGACCTCCGAGTTCGACGAGCAGGCACACATCGAGATGGACGTCGCCTACCACCGGCTGATCCGCGAGGCGGCGGGCAACGACCACCTGACCGCCGCCCTCGACACCATCCAGGGCAAGGCGCACCTGGCGCTGCACTCGCTGTGGCGCAGCCCGCGGGCCCCGCGGCTCGCCGTGGACGAGCACCGGCGCGTCTTCGAGGCGATGACGGCGGGCGATCCGGACGCCGCGGAGCAGGCGGCCCGCGACCACATCAGGCGGCTGCGGACCCGGCTCTCCCAGGCCGTATCGGCGGACGCCGCCCCGGACGCCGCCCACCGGCCGGTGCGCCCCACCGCGTGAAGGCCCGGCCTCGCCCCCCCGCTCCACGGAAGGGATGTGACCCCATCGTGAGCACCACCACCAGCGAGCGCGACGGCGTCGGCGTACGCAACGGCGTCGGCGAGAGCGTCCCGCGCCCCGACGGCAGGCTGAAGGTCCGCGGCGACTTCGCCTACGCCTCCGACCTGCGCTGGGAGGGCATGGTGTGGGGCGCGACCCTGCGCAGCCCGCACCCGTCGGCCCGCATCCTGCGCCTGGACACCTCCCGCGCCCGCCGCCTCCCGGGGGTGGTGACGGTGCTCACCCACGAGGACGTGCCGGGGAAGAAGCTGTACGGCATGAAGGTCGCCGACCAGCCGGTGCTCGCCATCGACCGGGTGCGCTACCAGGGCGAGCCGGTCGCCCTGGTGGCCGCCGACCATCCCGAGACGGCCCGCCGCGCGCTGCGCCTGATCGAGGTGGAGTACGTGGAACTGCCCGCGCTCACCGATCCGGAGGAGGCGCTCGTGGCCGCCGGGCCGCTGGTCCACGAGCGGCGCGTGAACGGCGGGGAGGGCAACGTCGTACGGCACGTCCGCATCCGGCACGGCGACCTGTCCGCCGCGCGGGGGACGGCGGACGTGGTCGTGTCGGGAACGTACGAGGTCGGCATGCAGGACCAGGCGTTCCTCGGCCCGGAGGCGGGCCTCGCGATCCCGGCCGACGACGGCGGCGTGGACGTCTACGTGTCCACGCAGTGGCTGCACGACGACCGGCACCAGATGTGCTCGGCTCTCGGACTGCCCCCGGAGAAGGTGCGGTTGACGCTCTCCGGGGTGGGCGGCGCGTTCGGCGGCCGCGAGGACGTGTCGGTGCAGATCCACGCCGCGCTCCTCGCGCTGCGCACCGGCCGTCCCGTGAAGATGAGCTACCACCGCGAGGAGTCGTTCTTCGGACACGTGCACCGGCACCCGGCGAAGATGTGGTTCGAGCACGGCGCCACCCGCGAGGGGAAGCTCGTCTTCGTCAAGGCGCGGCTCCTCCTCGACGGCGGCGCGTACACCTCCACGTCACAGGTCGTCATCGCGAACGGCTCGTACTTCGCGGCGGGCGCGTACGAGGTGCCGCACGCCGAGATCGACGGGTTCTCCGTCTTCACCAACAACCCCCCGTGCGGGGCGATGCGCGGCTTCGGCGCCGTGCAGTCCTGTTACGGAGTGGAGTCCAACCTCGACAAGCTGGCACGCGAACTCGGTCTAAATCCGGTCGAGTTGCGGCTGCGCAACGCCATGAAGACCGGGACCGTACTGCCGACAGGGCAGGCCGTGGACGGCCCCGCGCCCGCCGCCGAACTCCTGCGGCGGCTGCGCGCCCGCCCGCTTCCTTCCACCCCCGACGGCGCCTTCGGCCTGCCCGGCGGCCTCAACAACACCACGCACGGCGAAGGCGTAAGACGGGGCGTCGGGTACGCGATCGGGGTCAAGGCGATCGGCTTCTCCGGTGGCGTCGACGACCGTTCGGTGGCACGCGTGCGGCTCTCGCTGGTGAACGGCGAGCCGGTCGCCGAGGTGCGCACGGCGGCGGCCGAGTGCGGGCAGGGCATCGTCACCGTGCAGGCGCAGATCGTCAGCACCGAGCTGGGCGTGGACCGCGTGGTGGTGCTCCCCGCCGACACCCTGGTGGGGGACGCCGGGTCGGCGTCGGCGTCCCGGATCACCTGGATGAGCGGGGGCGCGGTGCGGGGCGCGTGCGAGGCACTGCGCGATCGGCTGGCCGGCCTCGGCGACGGGGACTTGACCGACCTCCTGGCCGCCCACGGGCCACTGGAGAGCGAGTACGAGTTCGCGCACCGCCGCACCCACCCGGTCGACCCGGAGCGCGGGCAGGGCGACGCGCACATCGCCTTCGCTTTCGCGGCGCACCGGGCCGTGGTGGACGTGGACACCGAGCTCGGCCTGGTGAAGGTGGTCGAGCTCGCCACCGCGCAGGATGTCGGCAAGGCGATGAATCCCCTCGCGGTGACGGGCCAGATCGAGGGCGGCAGCGCACAGGGGCTCGGGCTCGCCCTCATGGAGGAGCTGCGCGTGGAGGGCGGCCGGGTGCGCAACCCGTCGTTCACCGACTACCTCATCCCCACCGTGGCGGACATGCCCTCCGTCCCCGTCGACCTCCTCGAACTGCCGCACCCCGACGCGCCGTACGGCCTGAACGGGGTCGGCGAGCCGCCGACCCTGTCGTCCACCCCGGCGATCGTCAACGCGCTGCGCGACGCGACGGGCCTGGAGCTCTCCAGGGTGCCGGTGCGGCCCACCGACTTCCTGACCGCGGAAGGGAGGTGAGGCGGGCCCTGCCCTGGGTCCCCAAACGGTCCACCACGTGAGACATGGTCGGTACCAGCTGGGAAGGAACGAGCACCTTGATCATCGACACCCATATGCACCCCACGAACATCGTGGACCAGGCCTGGCGGCACGACGGGTCGCCCTTCACGGGCGAGCGCACCATCGAGATGATGGACGGCCCGTACATGATCAACGGCAAGCCGCGCCGGATCGACTACGGCTGCATCATGCCGCCGCCCGGCAACAGCGTCTGGCAGGACGGGATGCGGACCGGGCGCGAGGGCATCCGCGACTACATGGCGTACATCACCGAACTGGTCCAGCGCTACCCCGACCGGTTCATCGGGAACTTCATGTACAACCCGCGCTTCGGGCCCGAGAACGGCGCGAAGGAGCTGGAGTTCCACGTCAAGGAATACGGCTACAAGATGGTCAAGCTGCATGCCAACATGCATGCCTACCGTCCCGACCGGGCGCTCGACTGGCTCCGTCCCGTGCTGCGGGTCTGCGACGAACTGGGCCTCGTCGTGCTGATCCACACCGGGGACGGACCGTACTCGATCCCGACGCAGTTCTACCCAATCATCCGGGAGTTCAAGGACGTCAACTTCATCCTGGCGCACTTCGGGGTGCAGACGGGCGGCGTCTACTGCTTCGAGGCGCTGTACATGATCCTCGACTCACCCAATGTGTACGGGGAGTCGGGCTGGCTGCTCCAGTCGCGGATCGTGGAGTTCGCGCAGCAGATGGAGCGCCACCAGCTGGTGTTCGGCACGGACTCGCCGCCGAACGAGCCGGGCATGTGGGCGAGGGAGTTGGAGGTGCTGTGCGGGCCACCGCCGCAGGGCATGCACCTGTCCGAGGAGGACCTGGAGGGCTACCTCGGCAACAACATGGCCAAGCTGCTCGGGCTGAAGCCCTCTCCCCCGCCGCGTGACCAGGCGGAGGCGCAGCTGCGCCTGAAGGACACCTACGCCTCGCTGGACACGGCGTCCCGGGCGTGACTCCCGCGCGCGGGGCCGCCCTTGTGCTTCGGGCGGCCCCGCGCCTGCTTCCCGTCAGCCGGGCCGACCCGGCGTCCACTTCCCGCCGGTCCGGCAGGCACGGCACAGCACGGCGTCGAGAAACGGATCCCTCATGCAGCGCATCGGTCACATCCTTCCCTCCACCACGCTCGGCGCCGACCGCTGGGCGGTGCGGATCTGCGCCCCCGTAGCGGTGGAGACCGCGCACCCCACGGCCCGCGCCGCACTGGCCGAGCAGCTGTACGGGCCTGCGCTCACCGAAAGCCAGACGGCCGAACTGGGCCGCGCGGCTCAGCAGTTGGCTCACGCGGGCGCGGACGCCGTCGTATGGAACGGCGAATCGTGCGGGCTGCACGGAGTGGCACACGCGCGGGCCGTGGTCCGCGCCATCGAGGCGACGGCCGGTGTGCCCGCGTCCACGGTCACCCTGGGCCAGCTCGACCTGCTCGCCCGGCGCGGGCTGCCGTCGCTGGCCCTGATCGTCCCGGGTTCGCGCGAGCGCGCGGGGCGTATCGCCGACACCTACCTCGCCGCGGGCCTGCGGGTCTCCTCGGTCACCGCACTGGGCCTCGCCACGGCGCGGGAGGCCGCGGAGCTGCCCGTGGCGCGGCTGCGGCGGCTGCTGCTCGACGCGGACACGGACGACGCGCGCTGCGTGGTGGTGGCGGGCACCGAGCTGCCGGTGGCGCCGGTCGCCGCCCTGGTGGAGCGGGAGCTCGGCAAGCCCGTCTTCGACGGTGCGCGGGTCGCGGTGCACACCGGCCTGCAACTCCTGGGGCTGCGCGTCAACTCCCCCGAGTGGGGAGTGCTGTTCACCGGCGACGAGCACGCGGGGGTCTGCTGTGACAGCCACTGAGAGCGGGGCGCAGGACCTGCGGGGGTTCCTCGACGCGCAGGCGGGCGCCGACGACGTCCTGACCGTGGCGGAGGAGATCGAGGGGGAGGACGTGGCCGCGCTGGTCCAGGAGCTGGCGGCGCGCGGTCGGCACGACATGCTGGTGTGCCCGCACGTCAAGGGCCTCGGCACGACGCTGGTCACCAACGTCTTCGCCTCGCGCCACCGGGTGGCCCGCCTCCTCGGCACCGACCGGGCCGGCCTGCACCGCGCCTACCAGGCGGCATCGGCACGGCGCCGCGAACCACGTGTGGTGGCCCGCGGGCCCGTGCAGGAGGTGGTGGAGGAGGGCGGCGCCGTCGACCTGACCGCCCTGCCGCTGATCCGGCACTTCGCGTCCGACCGTGCCCCGTACATCACCAGCGGCGTCGTCACGGTGGAGGCGCCGGACGACGCGCCGGGCCGCGCCGGCAACCTCAGCTACCACCGGGCCATGGTCCACTCCCGCGACGAACTCGCCACCAGCCTGCACTCGCGCGGGCATCTGTGGCAGCTCCTGCGCCTCGCCGAGGAGCGGGGCCGGGTCCTGCCGGTGGCGATGGTGATCGGCGCCCATCCGCTGTTCCTGCTCGCCGCGTCCGCCCGGGTCGGCCCCGGCGATGACGAACGCGCCATCGCGGGCGGTCTTTTCGGCGCGCCGCTCGACGTGGTCGAGACGCCGCGGCACGGCATCCGGGTGCCCGCGGGGGCCGAGCTGGTCCTTGAGGGGTTCATCGATCCCCGGCGGCGGGCGGAGGAAGGGCCGTTCGGGGAGTTCTCCGGGTACTCGTCGGACCGCTCCACCCACAACGTCCTGACCGTGCAGACGGTCCTGCGCCGCCGCGACGCCCTGCTCCTCGACGTGGTCGGCGGCAACAGCGCCGAGCACCTCACCCTGGCCAGGCTGCCCCGCGAGGCGGAGATGGCCGAGCAGCTGACGCGCCGCTTCCCCGAGGTCACCGCCCTGCACTACCCCACGTCGGGCACGCACTTCCACGCCTACGCGGCGCTGCGGCAGTCCCGTCCCGGCCAGGCCCGCCAGATCATGCTGGCGCTGCTCGGCTGGGACCCGTACCTCAAGACGGTGGTGGCGGTCGACGAGGACGTCGACGTGAGCCGGGACGCGGACGTGCTGTGGGCCGTCGCCACGCACCTCCAGCCGCACCGTGACGTGTTCCTCGTCGACGGCCTGCCGGGCAGCCCGCTCGACCCGTCGTCGACGGCGGACGGCACGACGTCCCGGATGGCGCTCGACGCGACGCGGGGCGCCGATTTCCACGGCGTACGCATCCACGTGGAGCCGCACCGCGTGGAAACGGCGCGCCGCATCATCGACGGGCCCGCGCCATGCGGTTGATCGTCGGCATCACGGGCGCGACCGGGGCGATCCTCGGCGTCCGGCTCCTCGAAGCGCTGCGGCAGCTCGACGACGTCGAGACGCATCTGATCCTCAGCCGCTGGGCGCGCGCCACGATCGAACTGGAGACGCCCTGGACGGTCCGCGACGTCGGCAAGCTCGCGGACGTGGCGCACCGCCCCGGCGACCAGGCGGCGCCCCTCTCCTCGGGGTCCTTCGCCACCGACGGCATGGTGGTGGTGCCGTGCAGCATGAAGACGCTCGCCGGGATACGGGCGGGCTACGCGGACGGTCTGATCGGCCGCGCCGCGGACGTCGTGCTCAAGGAGCGGCGCCGTCTGGTGCTCGTCCCGCGGGAGACGCCGCTGCACGAGATCCACCTGGAGAACATGCTGGCGCTGGCCCGGATGGGCGTCACGCTGGTCCCGCCGATGCCCGCCTTCTACAACCACCCGGCGACGGTCGCCGACATCGTCGACCACGTCGTGGCGCGCGTGCTGGACCAGCTCGGTCTCCCGGGGCCGGGGACGGGGCGGTGGAACGGCGTTCCGGGGCGCTGATGCGCCGTTTCAGCGCGTGGCGCCCTCGGTGAGGACGGCGGAAAGGACGCGCACATGGCCGTGCGGGAGGTCCTTGGTCGCCGTGAGCAGGGTGAGGCGGCCGGTGCGGGCGAAGGCGCGGAGCCGGTCGAGTCCGGCGGCGCGGCCGGCGTCGGCGAGCTCCTGGCGGTAGCGCCCGGCGAACTCCTCGAAGCGGTCCGGGTCGTGGGCGTACCAGCGGCGCAGCTCGTCGGAAGGGGCCAGCTCCTTCTCCCAGACGTCTAGGTGGGCCCGCTCCCTGGAGATTCCGCGTGGCCACAGCCGGTCGACGAGGACGCGGCTGCCGTCACCGGGGTCCGAGGGGTCGTAGACGCGCTTGACCTGGATGTCGAGGTGGCGACTTGTCGTCATGTCCGCATTTTCCCTCCGCGGGAAGGGGCTCGGGCACCACGCGCATGACCCGTTCGGGCGAGCAGTACGGGCCACGGCTCCCGGGCCCTGATCCAGTGTGCCCATGACGGGACGCATCGGCAGCATCGACCGGCGGTGGTTCGAACGGGTGGCGTCGGCGCGGCTGCCGGGCGCCGAGCAGCTGCTGCCGCCGCTCAGCAGGGCGGCGAACCACGGGCGCCTCTGGTTCGGCTCGGCGGCGGTGCTCGCCGCCGTGGGCGGCCCCGCGGCCCGGCGTGCCGCGCGGCGCGGGGTGGGCGCTCTCGCGCTTGCCTCGCTGACCACGAACTCCGTCGCCAAGTACGCCGTACGCCGGCGCAGGCCCGTCATGGCCGGGGTCCCCGCGGTGCGGCACCTGGGCGAGAGACCCTGGACGTCGTCGTTCCCGTCCGGGCACTCCGCGTCGGCGGCGGCGTTCGCCGTCGGGGTGGCCCTGGAGGCGCCCCGGTACGGCGCGCTGCTCGCGCCGGTCGCCGCGGCCGTCGCCTTCTCCCGGGTGTACGTGGGAGTCCACTACCCCGGCGACGTGCTGGCCGGATGCGCGCTCGGCGCCGCCGCGGCCGCGCTCACCTGCTACTGGTGGCCGCCGCGCCCCTCGCCCGCCCAGCACCGGCGGACCCGGGTCGCGGCGCCCGCGCTGCCGGACGGCGAGGGGCTGGTCGTGGTCCTCAACTCCGGTGCGGGCAAAGGCGTTCCGGGGCGGCTGCCCGCGCGTGAGCACCTGGAGCTGCTGCTGCCGGGGGCCGAGATCCTCGCGCGCGGCCCCGGCGACGACCTCGGCGAGGTGCTCGACAAGGCAGTGGCGCGGGCCACCGGGTCGGGCGGCGTGCTCGGGGTGTGCGGCGGCGACGGCACGGTGAACGCCGTCGCCCGGCGCGCCGCGTCCGCAGGCCTTCCGCTCGCGGTCTTCCCCGGCGGCACCCTCAACCACTTCGCCCTGGACGTCGGCACGCCCACCTTCGAGGACACCGCGCACGCGGTGCAGCGTGGCGAGGCCGTCCGCGTCGACCTGGCCCGCGTGCGCGACGGGTCGGGCGCGGCCGTCACCGGCTTCGTCAACACCTTCAGCATCGGGCTCTACCCGGAACTGGTGCGCAAGCGCGAGAAGCTGGAGGGGCGCATCGGCAAGTGGCCCGCGGCGGCCGTGTCGTTCCTCGACGTGCTGCGGACGGCGGCCCCGCTGCGGATCCGGCTCGACGGCCGGGACCGCGTCCTGTGGCTGCTCTTCGCGGGCAACGGCCAGTACGTCCCTGACGGCCTCGCGTTCACCCACCGGCCGCGCATGGACGACGGCCTCCTCGACGTCCGCACGGTCGACGCGGAGGCGACGCTGGCCCGCACCCGCGTCGCCCTCTCCGCCCTGGGCGGTGCGCTGCGGCGCTCCCGGGTCTTCCGCGCCGAGCGCGTCGAGGAGATCGCGCTCAGCGGCCTTGAGGACGTGGCGAGCCTCGCGTACGACGGGGAGACCGCTCCGGCGCCGGACGCCCTGCGCCTCGACAAGCGGCACGGCGCGCTGCTGGTCTACAGCCCGGCCGCGCCGCTGGACGAGATCGCGCAGCGGGCCCGCACCATGTCGCTCGCGACGAACCGCCGCCCGCGCCGGGGGCCCACTGCCTGAGCTGTGCAACAGGTCCTGTGGCGTCATCCCCGCGCACCGTCCCACCAGGGCCCCCGACCCCTTGCGCCCACACCGTGCCGTTCACTTCAATGCCGCGTATGGCAGCCCGTCGCACGACATCGCCCAGCTCATCGCGGCACAGCACACCGCGGCGGCAGGAAGACGCTTCCGGGAGCGAGCCGGCGGCGCCGCTGCCGCCGACCGCCTGGGCGGTGCTCGGGCTGCTCTCCTTCCCCGGGGAACGGACCGGCTACGAACTCAAGAAGTGGGCCGACGCCTCGCTCCGGTTCTTCTACTGGTCACCCGCCATCAGCCAGATCTACGCCGAGCTGCGCCGCCTGGAGGGCCTCGGGTACGCCACCTCGCGGCGGTCGGGGCCCGACGAGCCCCGCGCCAAGCGGTCGTACGCCATCACCGACGAGGGGCGCGCCGCCCTTGGGGCGTGGGCGGGCGGCGGCCAGGACGCCGGGCCGCCCGTCCTGAAGCATCCGCTGCTGCTGCGGGTGTGGCTCGGGCACCTCACGGCGCCGGACCATCTGCGCGCGCTGGTCGCCGAGGACATCGCGCGGACGCAGGGCGAGCTGAAGGAGGTGCGGGACGCGCTCGCGCGGGCGGACGGGGCGGAGGCCTGGTCGCACCCCGGGGTGGCGCTGCGCTGGAGCGAGCGGCGGCTGGCGGCCGAGGTGGAGCTGGCCGAGGCGATGCTCGGCGACCTCGACGCACTGGCCGCGCCAAAGGCCCCGGCGGACGCGGCGCCGTCAGCCGTCCCCGCTCCCCGCCGCCCCCGTCAACGTACGAAGGACGCGCCCACCCCCGGGTGAAGCGACTCGCCCCGATGGCCCCGCGCCCGGTAGGACGGGCGGGGTCAGCCGTCCCCCGCCGTACGGAGCAGCGCACCCGTGAGCACCCGTGCCGTCCTTGTCGCCGCCCTCATCACCGGCCTCCTGCTCGGGATCACCGGAACCAGGGCGGACGGCTCCACCCACCCCCGTCCGCACGGTTCGCTCACCGCGTCGGGCCATTAGGCTGCGACATTGCCGCGCGGCTTCCTCCGTCCTCTTCGCGCGGTCGCCGAGCCTCCGTCGACGGAAGCGAGTGGATCTTGAACTTCCTCACCATCGGGCATCGCGGGGTCATGGGTGTCGAGCCCGAGAACACCCTGCGTTCGTTCCGCGCCGCACAAGCGGCGGGCCTCGATCTCATCGAGCTGGATCTGCATCTGAGCAAGGACGGCGCCCTCGTCGTCATGCACGACGCCGACGTGGCCCGTACGACCGACGGCAAGGGGCCGATCGCCGAGAAGACCCTCGCCGAACTGCGGGAGCTCGACGCGGGCCGCGGCGAGCGCGTCCCCACCTTCGATGAGGTCCTGGACGCCGTGAAGGCGCCGCTGCAGGCCGAGATCAAGGACGTCGCGGCGGCGCGGGCCCTCGCCGATGTGATGCTCAGCCGCGATCTGGTCGCCCGCGTGGAGGTGATCTCCTTCCACGACGAGGCGGTCGCCGAGATCGCGCGCCTGGTGCCCGGGGTACGCACCGCGCTCGTCGCCAGCCGTTACGGCACCGACGTGGTGGAGCGGGCGACGGCCGTGGGCGCCACCACCCTTGTCCTCAACATCCGGCGCCTGACCCTGGAGATCGTCGAACGGGCGAGGAAGGCCGACCTGCGGATCATCGGCTGGGTCGTGAACACGCAGGACGACCTGCGGCTGGTGCGGGCGCTGCAGCTGGACGGGGCGACCACCGACTACCCCGAGATCAAGCGGACGGGCCGCTTCACGGCCTAGGCGCGGGCCGTGCCCGTGCAGCACTGAAGCCCCGGACCGTCGGTCCGGGGCTTCGGCGCACATCGGTTCAGCCGGTCCGGGCCGGTTCCAGGTCCGGGGCCGGTTCCGGGTCCGGGTCCGGTGAACGGTCGTCTTCCGGGGGCGCCGGTGCCGGGCGGTCCGGGGTGATCACGCCCTGTTCCAGGGCCATCTCGCGCGCCACCCGGGGCGCCGTCCACAGCGTCGGCAGCATGATGAAGCCCACGGGGACCGCCGTGACGACGATGAACGACTGCAACGCCGTGATGCCGCCGTCGCCGACCAGGATTAGCACCGCCGCCGCCGCGCCCATCAGCAGGGCCCAGAACGACCGTACCGCGCGCGCCGGTTCACCGGCCTTCGTGCCCGCCGCGGCGATGCTGTACGACATCGAGTCGGTGGTCGTCACCACGAACGTGATCGTCAGCAGGAGCAGCGCGACCGCGACCACCGCGCCCATCGGGAGCCGCTGCGCCATGGAGATGACCGCGGCGTCCATGCCGACCGCCTTCAGCGGTCCCGAGATCGCGCCGGGGTCGCGCTGTTCCAGGAAGATGCCGGTGCCGCCGAACACCGTGAACCAGAACATGGTGGCGAGCGGCGGGATGATCGCGGTGGAGACCACGAGGTCGCGCAGTGTGCGGCCCTTGGAGATGCGGGCGACGAAGATGGACATCAGCGGGCCGTAGCCGAGGAACCAGCCGAAGAAGAAGACCGTCCAGGAGCTGAGCCACGCGTGGTCGCCCCGGTTGAGGGCCAGCGGCACGAAGTCCCGCGCGTACTGGCCGAAGCCGCCGAGGAACGAGTCGAGCACGAAGCCGAGAGAGCCGAGGACCAGGAAGACGGCCATCAGGGCGACCGCGAGCCAGATGTTGGCCTTGCTGAAGAACTGGATGCCGCGGTCCAGGCCGCTGGCGACGGAGAGGACGGCGACGACGGTCAGCAGGACGATGACGCCGAGCTGCACCGGGTAGCCGCCGGAGATGCCGAAGACCTCGGAGAGGCCGTAGGACACCTGGAGGCCGAGGAAGCCGATCGGTCCGACGGTTCCGGCCACCACGGCGATGACGCAGACGATGTCGACCGCGGCCCCGAGGCGGGAGTGCAGGATGCGCTCGCCGAGGAGCGGGTGGAGCAGCGTCCGCGGGCGCAGTGGCATGCCGCGTTCCTGGCCGCGGATCATCACGATCGAGGCGAGCGTGCCGAGGACGGCCCAGGCGAGGAAGCCCCAGTGCGCGAAGCTCTGGGAGAGCGCCGCGTCGGCCGCCTGCTGTGTACCGCTCCTGACGCCGTCGTAGAAGGGGGGCGTGTCGACGTAGTGCTGTACGGGCTCGCCCGCCGCGAAGAAGACGCCGCCGCCCGCGAGCAGCGTCGACATGATCATCGCGATCCACTGGAACCTGCCGTACTCCGGGCGCTCCCCCGCGCCGCCGAGCCGTACCTTCCCGTACCGGGAGAAGCCCAACCACAGCGCGACGCCGAACGTCGCGAGCAGCAGCACCTGCCACAGTGGGCCGAACCACCGCGCGACGAAGGTGAAGACGGTGTTCACGGCGTCGCCCGTGGCCGTGGGCGCGATCAGCGCGGCCAGGACGAACGCGGTGAGCAGCCCGCCGCTGACGGCGAGCACCGGTATGTCGGCGCGGCCGCGGTCTCCGGGGGCCGCGGCGGGCACGGTATGGCCCGCCGCGTCGTCGTCCGCGGCGGGCTCCCCGTCGGTGGGTACGGCGGTGCGGGCGGGGGCAGTCGGCATGGGCTTCCTTGCTGAGGGGGCTTCGCACACGGGGCGGCGCGGGCGCGCGGCGCGGGGCGTACGCGCGCACGGCGGTCAGAGCCGCTCGGTGCGCAGGTCAGCGTGGAAGGGTGCTATCCGAAGGCCGTTTTCGTCAAATTCCGGACAATGTCCACCGCATGTCAGGCGACGTCCTTGGTCAGGAGCTCGAATTGCAGGTCGTCGCGTTGCGGGATGCCGAACCGCTCGTCGCCGTACGGGAAGGGCGTCATCTTTCCCGTACGGCGGTAGCCGCGGCGCTCGTACCAGGCGATGAGGTCCTCACGGGCGTTGATCACGGTCATGTGCATCTCGCGGACGCCCCACGTCTCGCGCGCGGCCCGCTCCGCCTCGGCGATGATCACCTTGCCGAGCCCGGTGCCCTGCTGGTCCGGGCGCACCGCGAACATCCCGAAGTAGGCGTGGTCGCCGCGGTGTTCGAGCTGGCAACAGGCCACGAGTCCGCCGTCCCGCTCGACGGCGATGAGCCGGCTCAGGGGCGACTCGATGACCTCGGCGACGCCCTGCGGGTCGGTGCGCTGGCCCTCCAGGAGGTCCGCCTCGGTGGTCCAGCCGGCCCGGCTGGTGTCCCCGCGGTACGCCGACTCGATCAGCGCGACGAGCGCGTCGACGTCGGCGGCGGTGGCGTCCCGGTAGGTGAGTTCGCCGAGTGTGGGGTGCGGGGCGGTTTCCATGAAGCTGACTCTCCGGTTTCGTGTCGCAAGGGGGCAGCGGGGCCGTCAAGTGGCTCCGCCGAGCCTAACCCCCCTCCCCCAGGCGCTAAGGTGCGGCCGCATGGTGCATGTACTGAGCGGCAGGACCCTGCTGCGCCCCACCGATCCGGACCGTTCGCGCGCCTTCTACGGCGAGGCGCTGGGTCTCGGCGTCTACCGCGAGTTCGGTACGGGGCCCGAGCGCGGCACCGTCTACTTCCTCGGCGGCGGCTTCCTCGAACTCTCCGGCCGTTCCGAGGCCCCGCCCGCGCCCGGCATGCAGCTGTGGCTCCAGGTGGCGGACGTCCGGGCGGCGCACGAGGAGCTGCTGGGGAACGGCGTCGAGGTGTTGCGGCCCCCGGTGCGGGAGCCGTGGGGGCTCGTCGAGATGTGGATCGCGGACCCGGACGGCGTCCGGATCGTCCTCGTCGAGGTCCCGCACGACCATCCGATCCGCTACCGGCCGGGCATCTGAGGGCCGCCTCCGGCAGGCTGGGCGCGGCTCTCACGTGGCGGTCAGCGGCAGGACAGGGAAGGTGTGGTCCCGCCAGATCAGGCGGGACGGCTCCTCGGGGTAGGGCACGACGGCCGGGTGGGTGTCGAAGAGCCGTACGAGCCGCTGTTCGTCGTACGGGGGCCAGCCGGGGTCGCCGTGGGCCGCGAACGACGTCCACGCGGCGCGCATCCCGGCGGACACCGCCTCCGCCTGCGCCATGCCCGCCGCGCCGATCAGCGCGGCGGGCCGGCCGCGGTCCGGGGTGCCGAACACCAGGGGCACGTCCAGGCCGTGGCAGGCGCCGAGTACGCCGCCCATGCCCGGGGCGGGCCAGGTCAGTTCGTAGACGTGGACGCGGCCCCCGGCACCGGCCTGCGCTTCGGCGAGGTGGAGTGTCGGCATGCGGAACACCCAGTCGGACAGGACGAGGTCGTACAGCTCGTCCGGGCCCGCGGCCGGATGGGCGGCGCGGTAGCGGTCGGCGCCGTCCGGGTGCGGGGCGAAGGTGTGCAGGGCGGTCGCGGCCTGCGCCTGGCTCACCTGGCCGAGCAGTCCGTCGAGCGCGGTGAGCAGCCGCTGTTCGTGGCGGGTGTGCCCGGCGAGGAGGTCGATGCGGCGGCCCGCGCCGTCGGCGAGGGCCTGCCACGGGGTGGCGGCCAGCGTCTCGCCGTCGACGACCGGCGAGAAGATGACCGACCGCAGCGCGGGCCTGCCCCAGCGCGCGGCCCGCCCCGCGCACCCGGCGCCGACCGCGTCCCCGGCGGCGGACAGCCGGTGCGGCGGCACCTCGCGGAGGTCGGCCGCCGTGGGCCGCAGCCCCAGCTCGGCCGCGCACGTGGCGGCGATGTCGGCGGCGAGTTCCGGCGAGAAGAACGTGCCCTGCGCACTCTGTGCGACGGCCCGGCCGAAGAGCCCGGCCGCGCCGTCCATCGCAAGGAGCGCGGCGACCGATCCGCCGCCCGCCGACTGACCGAAGACCGTGACACGGTCCGGGTCGCCGCCGAAGGCGCGGATGTGGTCCCGCACCCACTCCAGGGCGGCGATCTGGTCGAGCAGGCCGCGGTTGGCGGGGGCCCCCTCGAACTGCCCGAAGCCTTCGAGCCCCACGCGGTAGTTGAACGTCACCACGACGACGCCGCCCTCCCGTGCCAGGCGCCCGCCGTCGTACTCGGGAAGGCCGGACATGCCGATGGTGTAGGCGCCGCCCTGGATCCACACCATCACCGGCAGTCCCGCGCCCGGCCCGGGGTCGGGCGACCAGACGTTGACCGTCAGCCAGTCGTCGCCCGCCGACTCCCGCGCAAGGGCGTCCATGCCGAAGTGGCCGCCCTGCGGGGGCGGCGGCCCGTATCCGACGGCTTCGCGCGTCCCGCTCCAGCCCCGGACCGGCCGCGGCGCGGCGAAGCGCAGCGCGCCGACGGGCGGCTCGGCGAACGGGATGCCGCGGAAGACGGCGACGCCCGCCTCACGGGCGCCGCGCAGCGCTCCGGCCCGCGTGCGGACCTCGGGCCCGGCTCCGGACGCACCGGACTCGGAAACGGTCATCACGACTCCCCCTCCGCACGGGCGGAACGCGGTCGCGGGGACGCGCGTCGCCCGGGCACCACGCAGCATCCCGCCCCTGCCGGGACCCGCGCCAGTCATTTACGGAAGGCCCGGCCGCAAGCCGTTTCGCGCCGCCAATATTGTGAAGCACGTCACACGAGCAATCCATCCGGGATGCAGGGGTACAAGGCCACGGGTACGGTCCGCAGAAGATCATCCACGGCTCTGGCAAGACCTGACGGCCCTGAAGTCGATCTCCAACAGCTCAGGAGAGACATCACATGGCAGCTCCCCGGATCCTCATCGTCGGCGGCGGTTTCGCCGGCATGGAGTGCGCTCACAAACTGGAGAAGAAGCTTTCGCCCCACGAGGCGGAGCTGCGGCTGATCAGCCCACAGGATCACCAGCTGTATCTCCCCCTGCTGCCGCACGTCGCCTCCGGAGTGCTCACTCCGCAGTCGGTGGCCGTGCCGCTGCGCCGGATGCTGCGCCGCACCTCGATCGTGCCGGGCGGCGCCATCGGCATCGACCCCAAGGCCAAGGCCGTGATCGTACGGAAGATCAACGGCGAGGAGGTCGTGGAGCGCTACGACTACCTGGTCCTGACGCCCGGAAGCGTCACACGGCAGTTCGACATCCCCGGCGTCGACCGGTACGCGGTGGGCGTCAAGACGCTCGCCGAGGCCGCCTGGATCCGCGACCACGTCATCTCGCAGCTGGACCTCGCCGCGGCGAGCACGAGCCGCGAGGAGCGGGAGCAGCGGCTGCAGTTCGTGGTGGTCGGCGGCGGTTACGCGGGCGTGGAGACGGCCGCGTACCTGCAGCGCCTGACCTGCGCCGCGGTCAAGCGCTACCACGGCCTCGACGTCTCGCAGATCAAGTGGCACGTGGTTGACGTCGCCCCCAAGCTGATGCCGGAGCTCGGCGAGCGGCTCGGCGACAAGGCGATGGAGATCATGCAGCGCCGGGGCGTGAACGTCTCGCTCGGTGTCTCCGTGGCCAAGGCGACCGAGGACACCGTCACCCTCACCGACGACCGGGTCCTGCCGTGCCGCACGCTGATCTGGACCGCGGGTGTCGCGCCGAGCCCGCTCATCGCGACGCTCGGCGCCGAGACGAACAGGGGGCGGCTCGTCGTCAGGGCCGATCTGACGGTCCCCGGTCTCGACGGCGTCTTCGCGCTCGGCGACGCGGCGGCCGTGCCGGACGTGGTCAAGGGCGGCGACGCGATCTGCCCGCCGACCGCGCAGCACGCCATGCGCCAGGGATGGGCCGCCGCGAAGAACGTCGTATCCGCGCTGCGCGGCTTCCCGCTCGCCGACTACCGGCACAAGGACATGGGCCTCGTCGTCGACCTCGGCGGCGTCCAGGCGGTGTCGAAGCCGATGGGCGTCCAGCTGACGGGGCTGCCCGCCCAGGTCGTGGCGCGCGGCTACCACCTGGGCGCGCTGCGCACGGTCACCGCCCGCTTCCGCACGGCCGCCAACTGGGGCCTGAACGCGCTCGCGGGCGACGACTACGTACGCACCGGCTTCCAGGCCCAGCGGCCGGCCACGCTCAAGGACTTCGAGATGACCGACGCCTACCTGACGCGGGAGCAGATCGACGAGCGGGTCGCCGCTGCCTGAGGAGCCTCGACCGACCAGGGTCAGAGCCTGTCTTTGAACCCCCGTCGTCCGCGCGAGGCGCGGGCGCAGCGGCGGATTGGGGCCTCCCCTGCTCGAGCGGAGCCGAGAGCTTGGGGAAGCGTTCGATCGGAGTGCGGAGTCCCAGGCCATGTGGCGGAGCCACCTGTCCTGGAACTCCGTGCGCCGAGGGCGCGTGCCGGGCGTCGAGGCGCAGGCGGGGGTTCAAAGACAGGCTCTCAGCCGTGCCGCACGCCGATGCGCCCCTCCAACTGTGCGAGCAGTTCCCCGAGGAGCCCGCTCAGTTGGCCCTGGCCCGCTCCGTCGAGTACCGAAAGGACGACCGTCTCGTACGCGAGCTGCTCGGGCAGGATCGCGTCGACGAGGGCGCGGCCGGCCTCGGTCAGGCCGACGTGCGCGACGCGGCGGTCCCGCGCGTCGGCTCGCCGGTCGACCAGCTCGCGCTCCTGCAGCAGCTTGAGCCGCTTGGTGACGGCGGCCCCTGACGAGAAGGTCTCCCGGGCCAGCTCGCCGGGCGTCAGCTCGTGCCCGGTGCGGCGCAACGCGCCGAGCAGGTCGAACTCGGCGCGGGTCAGTCCTGCCCGGCGCAGCGGGGCGTCCTCGGCCTGCTGGAGGAGGGCCGCGCAGCGGTTGATGCGGCCGATCACCTCCATCGGCCCGGTGTCGATGTCGGGTCGCACCGCCTGCCACTGCCGCACCACCGCGGCCACCGTGTCCCCAGCGGGGCCGGCCACCGGGCCGTTCTCCGTCGTCATGCTCGTGCGCCCTCCCAGGCGTCGGCGTCCCTCGCGCGGGTCCGCGTCCGTTGACCGTCGTCTCCGCCCTGGCCGTTCGGCCGGCGGACCGTCGCCGCGAGCGTACGGTGTCCGGCGCGCTCGGCGGCGAGCACCCGCTGTTCGGGCAGGGCGCGCTGCCACCATTCGCCGGCCGCCGCGTCGGCGGCGGCGCGCAGGTCGACGAGGGCGGCGGTGAGCCGGCGCCGCGCCGGTTCGACGGGGCCCGCGCCCGCGAGAGCCGCCTCGGCCTGCGCCGTGGCCCGTTCTGCGGCCGCGATGGCCCGTTCGATGTGGTCTCCGGCGCGCCGGTTGGTGACGAGGACGGCCGCCGCCACGCCGAGCACGGCGCCGACGAGGGTGTCCACGACGCGGTCGAGGATGAGTTCGCCGGGCTGCTGGAACCGGGCGAACTCGGTGACGAGCAGCGCCATCGGCGTCACGCACACGGTGCCGAGCCAGTAGTTGCGGGTGATCAGCGCCTCCGCCCCGAAGGCGAGGGCGAGGCAGCACACGATGAGCTCGGCGTGGCCGAGGTGCGCGAACGGCGCGATCGCGGCGAAGGCGAGCACACCGACGAGGTTGCCGACCACGCGCTGCACGCCCCGGTTCCAGGTGAGCGTGGTGTTGGCCTGGTAGAGGGAGGCGGCCGTGACCAGCGCCCAGTAGGGGCGGCCGATGCCGAGCGCGAGCGAGCCGTATCCGGCGAGGGCACAGCCGACGGCGGTGCGCAGCGCGATGGGCAGCAGCGGGGAGCCCGGCCCGAGCCGCCGCCACAGCGGGACCACGGGCTCGGCGAGTTCGGCGGCCACGCCCAGGAGTTCGTCCTCCTCGCCGGGGCGGGCGGCACCGGGGCGCGGTACGGCGCCCGTGCCGCGCAGTCCGGCCGCCCAGGTGCGCAGCGCGGCCGGGTCGACCGCGGCGGGCGCAGCCAGGGCCTCCTCGGCACGGACCACGAGGCGGGCCAGGGCGTGCCGGGCGGCGGTGCGGGCGCCGGTGGCGAGCAGCGACTGCCAGGCGGCGTGCACGGCGCCGGCCGCGGCGGCGCGGGCCTGCTCGGTGCCCGGCGCGGTGGCGTCGGCGCGCGCCGCGTCCGCGTAGGCGGCGGTGGCGCGCAGGGCGCGTGCGGTGGCCCGGCGCTCGGGTCCGTGCGGGCGCACCAGGGCGGGCGCCATGCCCACGAGCCAGGCGATGGCGCCGCCCGCGAGGGTGAGCGCGAGGTGGCCGGGGACCTGGCCGAGTGTCTGCGGCGCGAAGAGGGTCGCGGAGCTGATGAAGGTGAAGATCAGGTGCCCGGGCGGCCCGACGCGGGTGGCGTCGCAGAGTGTCTTCTGTGCGGCGGCGAGCAGCGCGCCGACCGCGACGAGGACCGCGGCGGAACTCGTCAGAGACGCGGTGACCAGGGCGAGGGCGATGCTCGCGGTCATCCCGGCGACGACCAGGGCCAGGGTCCGCGCGCGGGCGGCGTAGGGGAGGTTGTGGGCGTACAGGGCGCAGAACGACCCGGCCATCGTGTACATCACCAGGTCGAGCCGGCCGAGGGCGAGCAGTGTCAGGTTCGGTATCGCGTTGGCCACGACCACGCTGGTCGCGGGCTTGAACCAGATGTCGGACGGCTTGCCGGGGCGCAGCACGCCCGCGAGGGGGAGGCGGCGGACGCGGGCGGGGCGGGGGGACAGCTGCGGGGGCGGGGGCGGGGGCGTACTGCTCATGACCAAAAGGTTAGCAAGTGTTTTACTCGGAAACGATTTAGGCGGCGCCAGCCCCGTCGGACAGGCGCGCCCGCGCCCCCGTGCTCCCCATGCACCCCCGTGCGCTCGCGTACGGCCCCGGCGACCCGGGAATCGACCGGACGACACGGTCGAGACGACACCGTCGACAGGGGGAGGGTGCGGTGCACGGACCGGCACAGGCCGCCTGGCTGCTGGTCGCGCTGTGCGCGGCGACCGGGGGCTACTGCCTGCTGCGGATGCGCAGCCGGATCGAGGAACAGCGCCGCACGGCCGGCGGCGAGGCGCTCATGGGGTTCGGGATGGCGGTGATGGCCGTCCCCGCGGCCGTCCTCGCGCCGCCGCGCTGGGCCTGGCTCGTCTACGCCGCGGTGTTCGGCGGCGCCGCGCTGCACACCGGGTGGGCGGCCCGCGCGAACCGCCACCACCTCCACCACCTCATCGGCGCGTGCGCCATGGCCTACATGTCGGTGGCGATGGCCACGACTCCGGCAGCACACGCCGGGCACCACGGGGGCGCCGGCATCCCGCTGCTGACCGGCGCGCTGCTGCTCTACTTCGCCGGGTACGTGCTGTGGTCGGGCGCGCGCCTCGCTCCCCGGGCGGCCTCCTCCGCGGGGGGTGGGTCCGCTGTGCTGGGGTGGGCGGACCGCTCCGAGGTGGCGCTTGCTTGCCGGCTCTCGATGGGGATCGGGATGGTGGCGATGCTGATGACGCTGTAGGCGCCGCCCCTGCGGGTGGCGCCCTTCGTCCCGGCGCGGTGGTGGCGGTCGCCCCTGCGAGTGGTGGCCGCCGCCTCAGCGGGCGATCAGCGCGGCGAGCGAGGTGAGGCTGTCGACCCGCCAGTCCGCCGTGTCGGCGACGGCCGGATCGTCCGCCCAGTAGTACCCCCAGGGACCGCGCCGGATGTGTGCGGCCAGCAGCCCCGCCTGCTTGGCGGGGAAGAGGTCGTGGCCGGGGTGGTCGCCGACGTAGAGCGTCTCCTGGGGCTCGGCCTGGGCCACTTCGAGCACCCGCTCGAAGAAGGCGGGGTCCGGCTTCGACACTCCCCAGTCGCCCGACGTGACGACGAGGTCGGCGGGCAGGTCGAGGTCGCGCAGCAGTTCGGCCGCCCGCGCCGTCGCGTTGCCTGCGATGACGACGCGGACACCGAGCTTCTGGAGACCGCCGAGGGCGGGGCGTACGTCCGCGTAGAGGTCGGCCTCGCCCAGGTGCTCCCCCCGGCCCGCGGTCTCGCGTGCGTGGTGGGCGGAGGCGATGTCCATGTCCGGGCTGACGAGCCGGAGCGCGTCGGCGTTCCCCCCGCCCTGCGCGACGACGGCCCCGATCAGCGCGGAGAGCGTGTGACGCGGCACCTGGAGCCAGTCCGCCCAGGCTGCCCAGTAGCGGTCGTCTTTGGTGAGGGTCTCCCCCACGTCGAACACGATGGTCTCGATCACCGTCAGCACACTACGGCGTCCCGCCGCCCCGGCCGCGGTCGTCACCCGTACGGGAAATACACCCGTGTCGGCCGTGGCGTGCGTCACTTGGGGTGACAGGCCATACCCTCCGGTAGCCCAACCCTCATAGGCTGGGCGCCATGATGGTCCCCGTCGCGCTGTTGCTGCTGGGCGTTCTCACCGCTGTCGTGGCCCCGCGGATGCTCGCGCGGGCCGACTGGCCGGAACGCGAACCCGTGGTCGCGCTGTGGGCCTGGCAGTGCGTGGTGGCGGGCGTCCTGCTCTGCTGCGCGCTCTCGATGACCCTGAGCGCCGCCGCCGCGTGGCAGGCCGTGCGCGGCCATGTCTTCGCGCCCGCGCCGCACGCCGTGGTCGAGGCGTACGCCCTCCAGGCGCCTGGCCCCTGGGCGGCGGCCACCGCGGTGGCGCTTGCCTGCGGCGGGGTGTGGACGGCGGTCATGCTGACCCGCGAGATCGCGAGGGCCCGCGCCCGGCGCTCCGACCGCAGGGCCGAACTGCTCGTACGTTCCCCGCTGTTGCCCGGCGAGGAGCCCGGAGCCAACCGCCTCGTCCTCCTGGAGGGCGAGCGGCCCGACGCCTGGTGGCTGCCGGGCCAGGCGCCCCAACTGGTCATCACCACGGCCGCGTTGCGGCGGCTGAAGGGCCGTCAGCTGGACGCCGTGCTGGCGCACGAGCAGGGTCACGCGCGGGCCAGGCACGACTGGCTGCTGCACTGCTCGGGGGCGCTGGCCGTCGGCTTTCCGCAGGTGCGGGTGTTCGCGGCGTTCCGCGACGAGATGCACCGCCTGGTGGAGCTCGCCGCCGACGACGTCGCCTCGCGCCGCTTCGGCCGTCTGACGATCGCCCTCGCCCTGGTCGAACTCAACGAGGACCGCGGCGTGTTCGGCCCCTGCCCGGCCCCGCAGGCCCACGTCCCGCAGCGCGTCCACCGGCTGCTCTCGGCCCGCCCGCGCCTGACCGCGGCCCGCAGGCTGCGCCTGACGGCGACGGCGGCGCTGGTGCCGGTGATCCCCGTCCTGGTCACTTTCGTACCGGGTCTTCGCGCACTGGGCTAGCCCGCATCCGAGAATTCACGGCGTCCGACGCGGCACCGGGACGCCTGCGCCGCACGGCGATCCCGCGTGCCGGACAGCGGGCCGCGCGGCCGGGGCGGAACCGAACCGTGCGTACCCGCGCCGCTGTCGGGTAGGCGCCACGCCCCGGGCCCCATGACGGCCGCAGCTCCGATCCGTCGGCGAGGATCACTCCATGCACCCCGCGTCCACCGACTCCCCGACCCGCCCGCCCCGCTCCCGGGCCGCGCTCACCGCCGCGGCCCTCTGCGTGCCCTCGCTCCTGCTGCTCCTCCTGGTCGGGCTGGAGTGGCGTCCGCTGCTCTCCCTGGACGGCGACATCGCGCGCACCACGCATCGCTGGGCGGTGGACGGCCCCGGCGCCACCCGGACCGTCCGGATCCTCAGCGACTGGGTGTGGGACCCCTGGACGATGCGCGCGGTCATCGCGGTGGTGGTCGTCCGGTTCGCGGCCCGCGGGGCGTGGTGGCCGGCGCTCTGGCTCACCGGCACCTGCGTGGCCGGCTCGGCGGTGCAGCAGGGACTCAAGGCGGCGGTCGACCGGCCGCGCCCGGTGTGGCCGGACCCCGTGGACTCCGCGCACTTCGCGGCGTTCCCCTCCGGCCACGCGATGACGGCGACGATCGTCTGCGGCCTCCTGCTGTGGCTCCTGCACACGCACGGCGCACGCCCCGCCCTGTGGCGCACCGCCCTGGCCCTGGCCGCGCTCTCGGTGACCGGCGTAGGCCTGACCCGCGTCTGGCTGGGCGTCCACTGGCCCTCCGACGTACTCGGCGGCTGGCTGCTCGGGGCACTGACGGTGGCCCTGGCCGTCATGACGTACGAGAAGGGGCCCGGCGGGCGCGCGAACGGGGCATGACGGCGTCGCACGCCTGTGGGCAGGCAACACTCCCCCGCGGTGCTGCCTGCCCCAGGCTGCTGCGACCCGCGCGGCGCCTCTTGCGAGACTCCGCCTCGGGACTCCCCGAGTATACTGGCTCGGAGCCAGTCAACGCAGGAGTTATCAGGATGTCCCCGCGTAGCCCATCGGTCAACGAAGAATTGCGCAGACGTTCCCGGGAGCGTCTGCTGCAGGCGACGGTGGACCTGGTCGGCGAGCACGGGTTCGAGGCCACGACGCTCGGGCACATCGCGGACCGGGCCGGCGCCGCCCGCGGCCTGGTGTCGTACTACTTCCCCGGCAAGCGTCAGCTGCTCCAGTCCGCGGTGCACCGGCTCATGCACCGCACGCTGGAGGCGGCGCTTGAGCGGGAGCCGCGCACCGATGACGGGCGCGAGCGGCTGGCGCGGGCCGTCGACGCGATCCTGGGTCTGGCCAGGGACGAGCCGCTGCTCATGCGTACGCACATGGCGGGCATCCTCCAGGCCGAGGGCTTCGTGCAGTGCCCCGAGCAGCAGCGTCTCGCGGAGCTGCTGCGCGAGACCGTCGTCCGTTACGGCTCGCCCGACGCCGACCGGGACTACCCGCTGCTGCGGGCGCTCCTGATGGGCGCGGTCTTCGCGCTACTCATCCCCGGCGCGCCGATGCCGCTGACGACGCTGCGCGCCGAGCTGTTCCAACGGTACGGACTGGACTGGGAGCTCGGCGTCCCGCCGGGCGGCGCACCGCCCGACGGGAACTCACCGCACGGGCCCCTGAGGCCTCTTCCCTCAGGACAGCCCGGCTAGTTCCGTCCGTCAGTCGAAGTAGTCCGGCTGCGTCTGGACGTTGAGCTCGCGCATGCGGACCCGCTGGGCCGGATCCGTCCGCTTGTCGTTGATCTTCAGGACGTCGAGGCCCATCTCGATGTCGTTCGAGTAGACGCGGCCGTTGTAGTAGTACGCCGACCACGCGCCCGCCGTGGTGATCTTGTCGGTGGTGTGCGGGCCGCGCTCGAAGTAGCCGATCTCCCTGGGCTTCGTGGAGTCGGTGAAGTCCCAGACGGAGACGCCGCCCTGGTACCAGGCCTGGACCATGAGGTCCTTGCCCCTGACCGGGATCAGCGAGCCGTTGTGGGCCACGCAGTTCTCGGTGTCCGCCTGGTGGCGCGGGATCTTGAAGTAGCTCTTGAAGACCAGCTTGCGCTTGTCACCCTTGCCCTTGATGTCGTAGATGCCGTTGGCACCCCGGTTCGGTCCCGTGGCCGCGTTGCACGTGGCGGCCGAGCCGCCGCCCAGCTCGTCGGTGAAGACGACCTTGTCGGCCTTCTGGTTGAAGGTCGCCGAGTGCCAGAACGCGAAGTTGGTGTTGTCCTGCACCTGGTCGATGATCCGCGGGTTCTCCGGGTCCTTGATGGAGAACAGGATGCCGTCGCCCATGCAGGCGCCCGCCGCAAGGTCCTTGGAGGGCAGCACCGTGATGTCGTGGCAGCCGGTGGTCTTGGAGACGCCCGGGTTGGTGGGCCCGCCCGGGTTGCCGCCGCCGTCGGGACCCTCACCGGGGAAGAGCACGGGGAAGTTGACGACCGCGGCCTTCTCCGGGGCCTTGCGCGGCACCTTGATGACGGTGATCCCGTCGTGCGGCGGCTGGCAGTCGGGGAACGCCGCGTTCGGGGAGTACGAGGAGACGTAGATGTAGACGTTCCTGCGCTCCGGCACCAGCGTGTGGGTGTGGGAGCCGCAGGCGGTCTCGACGGCGGAGACGTACCTGGGGTTCGACTTGTCGCTGATGTCGAAGATCTTCATGCCCTCCCAGGAGGACTTCTCCGTGGCGGGCTGCGTGGTGCTGTTGCAGGAGTTGTCGCTGCGCGAGGAGTCGGTGGACAGGAAGAGCAGGTTCCCGGAGACGGACACGTCGTTCTGCGAGCCCGGGCACAGGACCTGCGAGACGGTCCTCGGGGCCTTCGGGTCGCTGATGTCGTAGATGCGGAAGCCGTCGTAGTTTCCGGCGAAGGCGTACTTCCCCTGGAACGCGATGTCGGTGTTGAGCCCGGGCAGCGCGTCCTTCGGGACGTTGGCCAGGTGCTCGATGTTGTCCGAGTGGACGACCTCGTCGGGCGCCGGTATGTCCCCGCGCTCGATGGCCTTCTTCGTCCGGTCGGCGTCGCTCTTGGAGACGCTCTTCGGGGCGGCCGGAGAGTCACCGGGGTCGGGGACGGCTCCGGCGGGCGCGGCGGTGAGCAGCGCGGCCAGCAGTCCGGCCGCCGCCGCGCCGACTCCCAGACGTCTGCGCCGCGTTCGGGGATTGTTCAACAGGGTCACTGCATCCTCCCTTGTGGCCGTTCGCAGTTGAACGGTTCACGCACACCCGCAGTATCGTGCTCATCATGCACAGATCAACAGAGGGAATCGGACTCGTCACGAGACTTTCCGGTCACCGATGCTCATCCGCGTGCTAATACGGACCCCGAATCGCCCGCGCGCCACCAGGAGGTCACTGTGCCCCACCGCCGTACGTCCGCCGTCAGCGCGATGCTGGCGACCGCCGTTCTCGTACTCGGGGGGTGCGACTCCGACGGGGGCGGCGGGGACGGATCCGATGCCGGGCACAAGGCGTCGCCGGGTCCTTCGGTGATCGCGCCGGGCAAGCCGGGCGAGAGCGCGGCGACGATGTCCGCGAAGGACGCCGCGCGGCGGAGGTCCGAGGACGACTCCCCCAACTCGGCCGACTTCACGTACACGCAGATGATGATCGTGCACCACGGCCAGGCGCTGAGGATGACCGGACTCGCCCCGGAGCGGGCCGGGTCGGTGCGCGTCAAACGGCTGGCGTCACGCATCAGCTCCGCGCAGCGGCCCGAGATCGGCGCGATGAAGGGCTGGCTGAAGAAGCACGGCGGCCCGCGCGAGCACGCCGGGCACGAGCACGCGGCGATGCCGGGCATGGCGAGCGAGGCGCAGCTGAAGCAGCTGCGCGCGGCCAGGGGCAAGGCGTTCGACCAGCTCTTCCTCAAGCTGATGATCACGCACCACAGCGGGGCCCTCACCATGGCCACGGACGTGCTCTCCGAGGGCAACAACATCCAGGTCGAGGAGATGGCGAACGACATCGTGGCGCAGCAGTCGAGCGAGATCAGCCGGATGCGGGAGATGGAGTGACGGCCGCCTCCCCCCTCTCCCCCCTCTCCCCCCGGCGCGGGCACCGAGGGCCGCCCGGGCCACTGACACCGCACGCGACACCACACGCGCCTGTGCGCCCACACCCCTGACACGCGCGCTCCCCGGTGCGATCCTGAAACCGTCCCGAGGTCACCTCGCGGAAGGAGCACCACCGTGCTGCACGTCGCCGTCGTCGGTTCGGGTCCCAGCGGGGTGTACGCCGCGCAGTCCCTCATCCAGCAGGACCGGGTGCCGGATGTGCGGGTCGACGTGCTCGACCGCCTCCCCTGCCCGTACGGCCTGGTGCGCTACGGAGTGGCGCCGGACCACGAGAAGATCAAGTCCCTGCAGAACAATCTGCGCGCGGTCCTGGAGGACGAGCGCGTACGCTTCCTCGGCTCCGTCGAGATCGGCCCCGCCACCCTGCCCCCGGCCCGGCTCCTCGGTCTCTACCACGCGGTGGTCTACTGCGTCGGCGCGGCGGCGGACCGCAGGCTCGGCATACCGGGCGAGGAGCTGCCGGGCAGCTACTCCGCGACCGAGTTCGTCTCCTGGTACAGCGCGCATCCGGACGCGATGGCGGAGCCGGGCGCGCGGGCCGGGTTCATCAGGGACGTGGAGTCGGCCGTCGTCATCGGCGTCGGCAACGTCGCGGTGGACGTCGCCCGCATGCTGGTCCGCGGCGCCGCGGAACTGCTCCCCACCGACATGCCGGACGCGGCGCTCGGCGTCCTCGCGGGCAGCCGGGTGCGTGAGGTGTCCATGGTCGGGCGGCGCGGGCCCTCACAGGCGCGGTTCACCACCAAGGAGCTGCGCGAGCTCGGCGCCCTGCCGGACACCGAAGTCGTCGTCGACCCGGCGGAGTTGGCGCTGGACCCCGCGTACACCGACCCTTCCGGCCTGCCCGCCGCGGGCCGACGCAACGTCGAGGTGCTGCGCGGCTGGGCCGACCGGCCTGCGCGGGGCCTTGCCCGGCGGATCAGGCTGCGCTTCTTCCTGCGTCCCGTCGCGCTGACGGCGGGGGCGACGGGCCATGTGGCCCTGACCCGCTTCGAGCGCACGCTGCCGGACGGCCGGGGCGGGGTGACGGGGTCGGGAGAGTACGAGGACATCCCGGCCCAGCTGGTGCTGCGCTCGGTCGGCTATCGCGGGGTGCCCCTCGAAGGGCTGCCGTTCGACGCGGAGCGGGGCACGGTGCCGCACGCGGCGGGACGGGTGCTGCGGGACGGCGCGCCCTCCCCCGGCGAGTACGTGGCCGGCTGGATCAAGCGCGGCCCCACCGGCGTCATCGGCACCAACCGGCCGTGCGCCAAGGAGACGGTCCAGTCCCTGCTGGACGACGCCCCCGCTCTCGGACGGAGGCAGGTGCTCGACGACCCCCTGTCCGGGTTGCGGGCGGCGGGGCTGCGGCCGGTCGAGTGGCCGGGCTGGCTGGCGATCGAACGCGCGGAGGCGGAGCTGGGGCGCACGCTCGGCCGGGGCGTGGTGAAGATCCCGGACTGGGAGGGCCTGCGGGCGGCGGCGCGCCACACCTCCTCCGGCTAGGACCTGCACCGGAGGGGCACGTCGGGAGGGGCGTTCAGGAAGCGGTCGGGGTGGCTCACGCGGCCAGGTCGGCTCACGCCTGGGCGGCGAGACGGGCGTCCTGTCGGGTGGCGGCCGCGAGGACGCTGTCGAGCAGACCAGGGAAGAGGGCGTCCAGGTCGTCGCGGCGCAGCACGTTCAGCTTCGTCGTGCCCCGGTAGATCTGCCGGATGACGCCGTTCTCGCGCAGCACCCGGAAGTGGTGCGTGCAGGTGGACTTCGTGACGGGCAGGTCGAAGAACGAACAGGAGAGCCCGTCCGCCCCCTCCTCCCGGGCCAGCTCCCGCACCACCCGCATCCGCATGGGGTCGGCGAAGGCGTGCAGCACCCCTTCGAGCCGGACGTCCCCGGGCTCGGGGTGGGCGAGCGTCCTGCTGCTCGCACTGCCGGTCGCACTGCTCGCACTGCCGGTCGCGGCGGCGGTCGTCATGGCGGCTCCACTTCGTCCTGTTGATCCCGGGTCCCGAGTCCCTGACCCCCGGGTATTCCCTGCGCTTCATTGTACGAGAGCCATCGTAGTTTGACATGCGCCGTACTACGAGGTTTATCGTACGAGCAGCGGAACCGCACATCGGCGCCTCCGCACCCGCACGCACATCCGCCGTGAACGAATGGAGCCCGCCGTGAGCGCGCTGTTCGAGCCGTACACCCTGCGATCGCTGACCATCCCGAACCGGGTCTGGATGCCCCCGATGTGCCAGTACTCGGCGGCGCCCGACGGTGCCGACGCCGGCGCACCGCAGGACTGGCACTTCGCGCACTACGCGGCGCGCGCCGCGGGCGGTACGGGCCTGATCATCGTCGAGGCCACCGCCGTCAGCCCGGAGGGCCGCATCAGCCCGTACGACCTGGGCATCTGGAACGACACGCAGGCCCGCGCCTTCCGCCGCGTCACGGACTTCCTGAAGAGCCAGAACACCGTGCCCGCCATCCAGCTCGCGCACGCCGGCCGCAAGGCGTCCACCGACCGGCCCTGGAAGGGCGGCGCCCCGCTCGGCACGGACCAGCACGGCTGGCAGGCCGTCGCGCCGAGTCCGGTCGCCTTCGACGAGCAGCACCCCGTGCCGACGGAGCTCACCGTCGATCAGATCCGCGCGATCGTGGGCCAGTTCGCCGAGGCCGCGCGCCGCGCCCTGGACGCGGGCTTCGAGGTCGCCGAACTGCACGGCGCCCACGGCTACCTGATCGGCGAGTTCCTCTCCCCGCACAGCAACAAGCGCACCGACGTGTACGGCGGTTCGTACGAGAACCGCACGCGCTTCGCGCTCGAGGTGGTCGACGCGGTGCGTGCCGTGTGGCCCGAGGACAAGCCCCTGTTCTTCCGCATCTCGGCCACCGACTGGCTGGAGGAGGCAGGCTGGACGGCGGACGACACCGTCCGCTTCGCCGGCGAGCTCAAGGAGCACGGCGTCGACCTGCTCGACGTCTCCACCGGCGGCAACGCCGCGGGCGTCAGGATCCCCGTGGAGCCCGGCTACCAGGTCCCGTTCGCGGCCCGCGTGAAGGCCGAGACGGAGCTCGCGGTCGCCGCGGTCGGTCTGATCACCGAGGTGGAGCAGGCCGAGAAGATCCTCGCCAATGGCGAGGCGGACGCGGTCCTCCTGGGGCGCGAACTCCTGCGCAACCCTTCGTGGGCGCGGCTCGCGGGTCGCGAACTCGGCGACGACGTGCACGTGCCGGACCAGTACCACCGTTCCGTCTGATCCCTCTGACGCCACGGTGGCCGCGCCGCCGCCCTGTTAGACCCGGGCGGCTCGGGGCACCCGTTGAGGCCGGACCTCATCCGACACAGTTGGATCTCATCCGGCGCGGGAGGGCGGCGATGGCGACAGAACGGCTTCCGGAGCACGAGCAGCGCATCCTGGAGGAGTTGGAGGAGTCCCTCCGGCGGGACCGGCCCCTCCAGGCGCGCTGGCGGCTCCTGCGCCTCGAACGGCGCGTACGGAACGTACTGGCGCACACGCCGCGACCCCTCACCGTGGCCTTCCTCGCGATCGTGTGCGGCGCGCTCCTCATCATCGGGATCCGCACCTCGACGCCCGGCGTGATCTGGGCCTTCGCCGTTCTGTGGTCGCTCACTCTGGTCGGGTTCCTGCGTCTGCTGTGCCGGTGGACCGATCCGTGAGCTCCGCCGCCGCAGCTCAGCGGCGCAGCTTCAGACGGTCCACTCAGCGACGCAGCTTCAGACGGTCCAGGGCCGCGACGCCGAAAGCCGCCAGGGCGATCTGGATGAGCCACTCCACCCAGTCCACGCCGTCGGTGTCGGCCACGCCGAGGCCCGCCGCCACGGCCGTACCGATCAGCGCGGCCACGATGCCGACGACGATGGTCCACAGCACGCCGATGCGCTGCCGTCCGGAGACGACGAGCCTGCCGAGGACGCCGATGACGGCGCCGATCAGAATCGCGCTGATGAGCCCGGAAATCTCCATCACTGCCCCTTGTCCGGTTCCTGACCGGTTCCCTCGCCGGTCTCTTGCAGGAGATGTACTAGGTCACTCGGGTATGGCCGCCAGGGTGAAGGAGTGCCCCATGGGGTCGGAGTAGGTCCGCGTGTCCCGCGGCCCGCTGTTGTTCTTCGTCTCCACGGGCCGCGCGCCCAGGCCGATCGCCTCGCGCTCCGCCTCGTCCATGTCGTGGCGGGCCACCATGATCCTCAGATGCGCCTGCTGCGAGTCCTCGGGACGCGGCCAGCTCGGCGGTATGTAGTCGCGCTCCCTGTGCACGGCCAGGTGGACGCCGCTGTCGTTCGTGACCTCGACGTAGTCGGGGTCCTTGCTCAACCGCACCTCGGCGCCGAGCAGTCCGGCGTAGAACTCAGCCAGTTCCTCCGGCTCCGAGCAGTCCAGTACGAGCACGGTCTTCTTGTGAACGGTCATACCGACCGGGTCCCCCGCGCCGGACCGCCCAAACGGACGTACGGTTCGCCCAGCCGTCCTGACTTGCCCTCACTTGCCGCCACTGCCGAACGAACCACTGCGCCCCCGGATCCAACGCCTGCGCCGCTGGTCGCCACTCCGCGTGGACGAGGCATTGCCCGCTCCCCTGACCTGACGCGGCGTCAACCGCCCCGCGTCCTTTGGGACTTCGTCCGGCTCACGATGCTCCGCCACCTCCCCTACGGGCCCCTCGGCAGGCAGGCGCGGCTGCTCCTCGGGCCTCGGTGGCCGCTGCTCCCTGCCGCGGACCCGGATCCCGAACCACACGGCCCACACCAGCAGGGCGGCGATGCCCAGGCCGACCAGGAACGGCGCGAGGCCACCCCCGGGCACCCCGGCGGCCAGATGTCCCACGCTGAGATCAGTCATGGGCGGCGGGTACCCGCATACCCGCGACAAAAGCCCGCGCGAACCCCCGAGCCCCGGGCGCGGCCCGGGCTTCAGCTCACTTCATCCACTCCGCCTCATACGCGGCATACGTGCCGTCGTGCGTGGCGAGGTGTACGAACTGGTCGACGTATGCCTTGAACTCGTCGTCGCCGCGCGGCACCGCGTAAGCCTTCTCCGAGAAGGTGAAGGGCTTGTCGGGGTGGAGGGGGCACAGCTGGGGGTGGAGTTTCGCCTGGTAGAGCGTCTCGCTCGCGTCGGTCATCATCACGTCCGCCCGGCCGTCGACGATCTCCTGGAAGATCGTGGTGTTCTCCGGGTGCAGCTTGATGGTCGCCCGCTTGATGTTGGCGCGGGTGAACTGCTCGTTCGTCCCGCCGGGATTGACGACGACCCTCGTGCCGGGCTTGTCGATGTCCGTCAGAGCGCCCGCGCCGAACCTGGCCTTGTCCGCGCAGCGCACGATGGGCGTCTTGCCGTCCTCGCGCGTCGGCTCACTGAAGTAGACCTGGCGGGCGCGCGGCAGGGTGACGGAGACGCCGCCGACCCCGATGCCGCAGCGTCCGGCCGCCACGTCCTTGGTCAGGTTCGCCCAGGTCGTGGCCACGAACTTTGGCTTGGCTCCGAGGCTCTTGGCCAGGTCCCGCGCCATCTCCACGTCGACACCGCTGTACGTGCCCTCGGCCGGGTCGAGCTTCGTGAACGGGGCATAGTCGCCGGTCGTGCAGACCTTCAGCACACCCTTCTTCGGGACGGAGTCGAGGAGAGTCCCGTGGTGCCTGTCCGGGCGGTCCGGGCGGTCCGCCCGCCGGGCCGCGTCGGGCGACGCGGGCGCGGCGGCGGTGACGGCCAGCAGGCAGACCAGGGCGGACAGGGCGGCGGCACGCTTCATGGGGGGCTCCTCTGCGCTACGGACGGCGGCTGTTGAGAGGGGTGAGAGGGCTGAGAGGGGCGAGGCGGGCCGGGGTCAGCTCGGGCTCCTCGTTGTCGTACGCGTCCTCGTCGAAGGGGTAGAGCGGCCGCTCCACCCGATGGTGGCCGAGCCGCAGCAGATCCTGGTCGACGCCGCCCGGCGTGAGGGCCAGCAGCCAGTCGGCCGCCATGTCGTGCAGCTCGGGCTCCAGGTAGCCGATCTTCACGGCCACGATGTCGTACGTACGCGGGTCGACGCCGAGGCCGCCCTCTTCGGGGCCCATGAAGTCGGCCAGAGTGTGGAACGGCTTGCGGCGTTCGACGAGGATCACGGTGAGGCCACCGCTGCGCACGGCCGCCATGTCGACGCCGCGGTCGTACGCGCCGCCCTCGGCACGGTCCTTCTGGTCGGTGGCGCGCTGCAACGCGACGACGGTGCCGGTCAGTTCGTACGGCCCGCCGTGGTTCGCGTCGACCTTGCCGCCGACGCTCAGCGTGACCTCCGCGCCGACGCCCGCCTCGAAGCAGCGGGCGACGGCGACCGGATCGGTGATGCCGGGGTGGACCGCGGTGACCTGCCCGGAGCGGATCGCCTCGTTCTCCAGGAGCTTGCCCAGCATGTACGCGAGGTCGCCCGCGCCGCCCGCCGTCGGGTTGTCGCCCGAGTCGCTGATCAGGAAGGGGCGCCGGGGCGAGGCCACCGCCCGCTGGATGCACTCCTCTGCGCTGCCCGTCGGGCCGACGAAGACGAAGTCGCGGCGGGCGTCCCAGTACCGGCGGGCGAGCTTCCCGGCCTCGGCGGCGGCGAGTTCGGCGTCGTCACCGGTGACGACGATGGCGGCCTTGCAGCGCGGCTCGTCGGCCCAGGCGTAGCCGACCCACATCGCGGCGTCGAGGATGCCGGGCAGCTTCTCGATCCCGGCGAGCGAGGCGTAGAGGGACTTGGCGGGCTCCAGGCGGGTGCTGGTCTTCTCGCCGGGCAGCAGGACGGGGACCTGGACCCAGGCGCGGTGCGGGCGCGTGCCGGCGAGGAGGCAGCGTACGAGGTTGCGGGCGGCGCGTTCGCGGGTCTCCCAGGCGTCCTCGTGCGGGGCGAGGCGGTGGGCGGTGAGCAGGTCGACCGGTTCGGCGAAGCGGCGCGAGACGTTGCCGTGCAGGTCCATGGCGGCGGAGATCATCGGACGCCCGGTGCCGTCCGGGGTGCCGACGGAGTCGAGCGCGGCGCGGACGGCCTCCGTCAGGTCCGCCTCCGCGTCGGTGAGCCCGATGACGCTCATCGCGCCGTGGATGTCGTACACGAGGCCGTCGAGCGGACCCGCCTTCCTGATGCGGGCGACGAGTTCGTCCTTGAGGATCAGGTACGACTCCGCTTCCACCGGTCCGCCGGGCAGCGACGTCGCGTGCAGCAGCGGCACCCATTCGACCGTCGCGGCGAGGTCGGAGTCGGCGCGCGTCCACGTGTACCGGTCGAGGAGGTCCTGGCCGCGGGTCCGGCGGAAGTCGTCCGTCGTGGAGCGGTGCGGGCAGAAGGTGGACGACTCGATGCCGATGCCGCCGATGCCGATGCGCAGGCGGCGGTGGTTCGCGGAGGGGGTCATGCGGGTGCGCTCTCTTCCTGGGGTGCGGGGGCCTGGGACGCCGGGGTGGCAGGGGAGGCCGGGGAGGTCGGGAGGTGGTGGCGCAGCGCCGTCAGGCCCGCGCCGAGCAGGCCCGCGTCGACGCCCGTCACCGTGGTGGTGATCTCCAGGTCGGCCGTGGCCAGCGGCAGGCAGCGTTCGTAGAGGACGCCGCGCACGGCGGCGACCAGCGGTTCGGCGGTGGCGAGTACGCCGCCGAGGGCCACGGCCTGCGGGTTGAAGAAGTTGACGACGACGGACAGGACGGTGCCGATGTGCCGTCCCGCGGTGCGGACGAGCGTGGTGGCCTGCGGGTCGCCGTCCGCGACGAGCCTCAGCAGGTCGGCGGTGTCGGCCACTTCGACACCTTGCAGGGCGAGTTCGCGGATGAGGGCGGCACCGCTTGCGACGGTCTCCAGGCAGCCGATGTTGCCGCAGCTGCACGGGCGGTCGCCCGCCGCGTCGACGCGGACGTGGCTGATGTCGCCCGCGCTGCCGTTGGCGCCGTCGTGCGGACGGCCCGCGGAGATGATGCCGCTGCCGATGCCGCGGCCCGCCTTGACGACGACGAGGTGGTCGAGTTCGGGGCGGGCGACGCGGTGCTCGCCGACGGCCATCATCGTGGCGTCGTTGTCGACGGTGACGGGGATGCCGAGCCGCTCGGCGAGGACGTCGCGCAGCGGGTGGCGGTGCCAGCCGGGCATGCGGGAGGGGCTGAGGACGCGGCCGGTCGCGGGTTGCACGGGGCCGGGGAAGGCGACGCCGAACGCGCGCACGGTGCGGCCCTGCTCGCGCTGGCGGGCCACGAGTCCTTCGACCTGTGCACAGAGCCAGTCGACGGCGGACTCGGGCCCGGCGGTGATGTCGTGCGGCAGATCGACGGCGTCCGTGACGGTGCCGCCGGGGTCGACCACGCCGAGGCGCGCGTGGTGGCTGCCCAGGTCCGCGGCGACGGCGACGCCCCCCTGGGCGGCCACCCGCAGCAGCCGCGGCCTGCGGCCCCCGCGCGAGGCGCCCTCGCCCGACTCGGAGAGCAGTCCGGCGTCGACGAGTTCCTGCACCCGCAGGGAGACCGTCGAGGGGGCGAGGCCCAGCTCCCGCACGAGCTCCGTACGGGAGGAGGCGACGCCCGACGAGACCAGCCGCAGGATGTCCTGCGCCGACCCCGACTCGCCGTGTGCAGTGCCGGCCATGCCGCTCCCCCAGGGTTGGTTCGCCGCTTTGTGCGACATCTTGCTTCGACAACGGGCCGAACTCTAGGTGTCCACGAACCAAGTTGACCAGGCCTCCCCGGAGAATCCCGGCTGTGACGGAGAACTTAATCGGGCATTCCAGAACGACTCTCCCAACCCTCCCTCAGTCTTCACCGAACGAAGCTATTGACTTGTTTTTCGACAGCGGCCTAGCGTTCGGGCGCCGCCCCGTCGTTCTCCGGCACGGGCCGGCCCCGTACCCCTTGGAGGCCCATCGCCATGCGCTCACTCAGGTCCGCGGCGGCCGCGCTGCTCGTCCTCGCGGCGGCCCTCACCGGCTGCACCCGCGAGGGCGGCCGCATCGACATGGGCCCCACCGGCGGCACGCCCGTCGAGGGCGGCACGGCGACGATGGCGCTGCCCCCGGCCGCGACGCCCAACTGGATCTTCCCGATCGGCGCGCCCGGCTACGGCGCCTCGTACAACTACGGCATCATCTCCCTGCTGTTCATGCCGGTGTACGACGCCGTGCAGGACAGGGCGCGGGGCGAGTTGACCACCCACGGACCCAGCACGCTCGGCCTTGCGCCGAAGTACAGCGACGGCAACAGGACCGTGACGGTGCCGCTGCGCGAGGGCGTCAAGTGGTCCGACGGGACGCCTGTCACCGCCCGCGACCTGGAGTTCTGGTTCCACCTGGTCAAGGCCAACAAGGCGGAGTGGGGCAGCTACTCGGTCGGCACGATGCCCGACAACATCAAGCGGTTCGAGACGCTCGACGACCACACCGTGCGGCTGCACCTGACCCGCGCGTACAACCCGGACTGGTTCACCGCCAACCAGCTCACCCTTCTGCGGGCGCTCCCCCAGCACGCCTGGGACGCGAAGAGCGACGGCGGGAGGATCGGCGACTGGGACCGCACGACCGCGGGCGCCAAGGCCGTCTTCGCCCGCCTGACCCGGCACGCCAAGAGCCTCGGCTCGTACGGCTCCGACCCGCTCTGGAAGACGGTCAACGGGCCCTGGAGGCTGGCGGGCTGGCGCGACAGCGGTCAGGTCACCATCGTGCCGAACGAGAAGTTCACCGGCCCGCGGTCGGAGCGCCCGCACCTGGACAAGGTGGTCTTCAAACCGTTCACGACCGCCGACTCCGAGTACAACGTGCTCCGTTCGGGCGGCGTCGACTACGGCTACATCCCGCCGTCGGTGATGGCTCAGAAGGAGAAGTTCGAGGGCAAGGGCTACCGCGTCGATCCGTGGGAGGGCTGGGCGGCGACGTACATCGTCTACAACTTCAACTCCGCCGGGGGCGGCCCGTTGATGAACCAGCTCTACATCCGCCAGGCGATGCAGCACCTCGTCGACCAGAAGGCGATGAGCGACGTCATCTGGCAGGGCAGCGCGACACCGACGCTCGGCCCCGTACCGGTGACCCCGAAGAGCCAGTACCTGTCCGAGAAGATGGCGAAGAACCAGTACCCGTTCTCCGTCGGCAAGGCCAAGGCCCTGCTCTCCCGGCACGGTTGGCGGACGAAGGACGGCACGGCACGCTGCGTACGCCCCGGCACCGGCCCCGACCGGTGCGGCAAGGGCATCGGCGCGAACACCCCGCTCGAACTGACCCTGCTCTCCCAGTCCGGCTCGACCGAGACGACGAACATGATGCAGGAGCTCAAGTCGTCGCTCTCCAAGGCCGGCATCGACCTGACCGTGCGCCAGCAGCCGCTCAACTCGGTGCTCGGCAACTCCGTGCCGTGCAAGGCGAAGGACCCAGGATGCGACTGGGACATGTCGTTCTTCGGGACGGCCGGCAGCTGGTACTACCCGCTCAACCCCAGCGGCGAGCAGCTCTTCTCGACGGGCGCGTCCGCCAACTTCGGGAACTACAGCGACAAGAGGGCCGACCGCATCATCCGGAGCGTGCAGTACTCCCCCGACATGAAGTCGGTGCACGAGTACGGCGAGTACCTCGCGGAGCAGCTCCCCGTGATGTGGATGCCCAACCCGGCGTACCAGGTCTCGGTGATCCGCAACGACCTGCGCGGCGTCTCGCAGAACCCGACCGTCACCTTCGCTCCCCAGCACTGGTACTACGTCAAGAAGAAGGGGGCCGAGAAGTGACCGGCTTCACCGGCTTTCTGGTCAAGCGCCTCCTCCAGGCGATCGTCGTCCTCTTCCTGGTGTCGGTCATCGTCTTCGTCCTCCTGCACCTGCTGCCGGGCGGCCCGGCCCGCGCCATCCTCGGCCCGAAGGGCACACCGCAGCAGATCGAACACTTCAACCACCAGCAGGGCTACGACCGTTCCCTGCCGATGCAGTACGCGATGTATCTGAAGCGGCTGCTCACGGGCGACCTCGGCGAGTCCTTCAAGCTCAACTCGCCGGTCATCGACCTCCTGACGCAGCGGCTGCCGAAGACACTGCTCCTGACGGTGCTCTCCACCGTGCTCGCGGTCGTCATCGCGGTGCCGCTCGGCCTGCTGCAGGCCGTCCGGCGCGGCAAGGCGTCGGACTACGCGCTCACGGGTCTCGCCTTCCTGCTGTACGCGACGCCGGTGTTCTTCCTCGGCCTCATCATGATCATCCTGTTCGCGCAGGTCATGCCCGTGTTCCCGGCGGAGGCTCCGCAGGGCGAGACCATCGGCGCACTGCTCGGCGACTTCACCGGACTGATCCTTCCGGTGGTCACGATGGCGTTCGGCATCATCGCGATGTTCAGCCGCTATATGCGCTCGGCGGTACTCGACAACCTCACAGAGGACTACGTCCGCACCGCGATGGCCAAGGGCCAGTCGAGCCGCCGGATCATGGTCAGGCACGTCCTGCGCAACGCGCTGATCCCCCTCGCGACGCTCCTCGGCCTCTACCTCCCGACCCTCTTCAGCGGCGCCCTCGTCGTCGAGTCGATGTTCAACTACCCCGGCATGGGGCTGCTGTTCTGGAACGCGGCGCAGGGCTCCGACTTCCCCGTACTGCTCGGCGTGACGCTGGTCGTCGGAGTCGCCACCGTCGTCGGCTCGCTGCTCACCGACGTCCTGTACGCCGTCCTCGATCCCCGGATACGGAGCGTGGCATGAGTACCACGGTCGCCCCTGTCACCGCGCCAGGCCATGAGGACGCCGCGCGGGCCACGCCTTCGCTGGCCCGTCGCACGCTCCGGGTCTTCACCGGCAACAAGCTCGCCCTGACGGGCGTGGTGGTGCTGCTCCTGCTGCTCGCCTTCAGCTATCTCGGCCCGTTCCTGTACTCGACCGAGCAGGTCCACACCGACCTCTCGCAGGCCAACCTGCCGCCCGGCACCTCCGGCCATCTCCTGGGCACCACCGATCTCGGCTACGACATGACCGGCCGCCTGATGGTCGCGGGGCGGACATCCCTGGAGATCGGTCTGGCGGCGGGCCTGCTCGCCACCCTCTTCGGCACCGTCTACGGCGCGATCGCGGGCTACTTCGGCGGCTGGGTCGACGCCACGATGATGCGGATCACGGACGCGGCGCTCGCCATCCCCGCGATGTTCCTGCTCGTCGTGGTGGCCGCGATCATCACGCCCAGCAAGGGCGTCCTCATCGTGATCATCGCGTCGGTGGCGTGGCTGTCCCCCGCCCGCCTGGTGCGCGGCGAGGCTCTGTCGCTGCGCGACCGCGAGTACGTCCAGGCCATGCGGATGATGGGCGGCGGCGGCGCACGGGCGGTCTTCAAGCACATCGTGCCGAACGCCATCGGCACCGTCATCGTCAACTGCACGTTCCAGATCGCCGACGCGATCCTCTACGTCAGCTACCTCGCGTTCCTCGGCCTGAGCATCCCGCCGCCCTCGGCCGACTGGGGCTCGATGCTGTCGGCCGGCATCACCTACACGCAGAACGGCTACTGGTGGCTGATCTTCCCGCCGGGCATCGCGATCGTGCTGGTCGTCGCCGCGTTCAACTTCATCGGCGACGGGCTGCGGGACGCGTTCGAAGTCCGGCTGCGGAAGTAACAGGAGAGACGAGAAGATGACCGAGCCCCAGCGCGCCGCCGAGCCCGCGACCGCGACCGAAACCGAGCGCGCCGCCGAGCCCGAGCCCGCGACCGAGCCCCTGCTCCGTATCGAGGACCTGCGCGTCGACATCGCCTCGCGCGAGCGCACCGTCCACGCCCTCGACGGCGTCTCCCTCTCCCTCGCCCCCGGCGAGGCCCTGGGCATCGTCGGCGAGTCCGGCTGCGGCAAGACCATGACCGCGCTCAGCGTCCTCGGCCTGCTGCCGCCGGGCGGCGCGATCACCGGCGGACGCGTCCTGTTCGACGGCCGCGACCTCGCCACGGCTTCCGCCCCCGTCCTCCAGGACATCCGCGGCAACACGATCGGCATGGTCTTCCAGGATCCGCTGACCTCCCTCAATCCGACGATGACCATCGGCGCGCAGGTCGCGGAGCCGCTGCTCCTGCACCGCCCCGGCATCAGCAGGAAGGAGGCCTGGGCCAAGGCCCAGGAAATGCTGCGCCTGGTCGGCATGCCGCAGCCGGCCGAGCGCATGAAGGCCTACCCGCACCAGCTGTCGGGCGGCATGCGCCAGCGCGTGTCGATCGCCATGGCGCTGGTCTGCGAGCCGAAGCTGTTGATCGCGGACGAGCCGACGACGGCCCTCGACGTGACGACGCAGCACCAGATCCTGGAACTCATCGACGAGCTGCGCTCCCGCCTCGGCATGGCGATGATCCTGGTCACCCACGACCTGGGCGTCATCGCCAACCGCGTGGACCGGGTCGCGGTCATGTACGCGGGCAAGGTCGCCGAACACGCGGACGTGCGGAGCCTGTTCGCCCGCCCGCGCCACCGCTACACCGAGGCCCTGTTCGCCGCGCTGCCCGAGCGCGCGGCCGACAGCGGCACCGAACTGCACACCATCGCGGGCCTGCCACCGAACCTCGCGGTCCGCCCCACCGGTTGCCGTTTCGCGCCGCGCTGCACGTTCGCCACGGACGAGTGCCGCGCCGAGGAGCCGCAGCTCGTGGACGCCGGAGCCGAGGGCACGGAGCACCGGTTCGCGTGCTTCCACCCGGTACCGGAGGTGGTGGCCTCCGAGGACGAGGTGGTGGTGCCCGCGACCGTGCCCGCCACCGGCGCACCAGGTGACGTACTCCTGGAACTCGACTCGCTCGTCAAGGAGTTCCCCCTCAAGGGCGGCGCGTTCTCGCGCAGCCGCGGCACGGTCAGCGCGGTCGGCGGGGTGTCGCTGACCATCCGCAAGGGCGAGACGTACGGCATGGTCGGCGAGTCCGGCTGCGGCAAGACGACGCTCGGGCGGATCGTGGCGGGCCTCGACGAGCCGACCGGTGGCACAGTGCGGTTCGACGGCGCCGACCCGGCACGGATGTCGCGGGCCGAGCGGCGCGCGCACCGGCGCCGCGTGCAGCTGATGTTCCAGGACTCCACCGCCGCGATGGACCCGCGCATGCGGGTCGGCGAGATCCTGCGCGAGCCGCTCGTCATCCAGGGCGTCGGCGACCGTGCCGAACGGGAGGACCTCGTCGCCGGGCTCCTCGACGCCGTCGGCCTGCCGCGCGGCGCCGTGCACCGCTACCCGCACGAGTTCTCCGGCGGTCAGCGCCAACGGCTTGGTTTGGCAAGAGCATTGACACTGTCGCCCGATCTGGTGGTGGCCGACGAACCGGTGTCCGCACTCGATGTGTCCGTGCAGGCGCAGATCCTCAACCTGATGCGCGAACTGCAGCGCGAGCGCGGTCTGACCTACCTGTTCATCTCGCACGACCTGGCCGTCGTACGCCATCTGGCGGACACCGTCGGCGTGATGTACCTGGGCAAGCTCGTCGAGTCGGGTCCGGCCGAGCGCGTGTACGCGCATCCGCTGCACCCCTACACGCGCGGGCTCCTCGACACGGTCAACCTGCCCGACCCGGAGGCGGCCTCCGGCGCCGCACGCACACCTCTGGAGGGCGAGACCCCCTCCGCGGCGAAGCCCCCGTCGGGCTGCCGCTTCCGGACCCGCTGCCCTCTCGCGCAGGACGTGTGCGCCACGACCGAACCGCCGGTCAGCACGCCGAACGGGGAGGGGCACGAGGTGGCCTGCCACTTCCCGTTGACCTCGCCTCAGCTAGCGTCGAGGGTGTGAGACTCGCCGAAGCCCTCGCCCAGCGCCCCGTCGTGCTCGACGGCGGCCTCTCCAACCAGTTGGAGGCCGCCGGGCACGACCTGAGCGATGCCCTGTGGTCCGCGCGACTGCTCGCCGACGCGCCGACCGCGATCGAGGCGGCCCACCGCGCGTACTACGAGGCGGGCGCCGAGGTCGCCATCACCGCGAGCTACCAGGCGACGTACGAGGGGTTCGCGCGGCACGGCATCGACGCGGCGCGAGCCCGGGAACTCCTGGTCCTCGGCGTCGAGTTGGCGCGCCGCGCCGGATCGCGTCTCGGGCGCGAGGTGTGGGTGGCCGCGTCGGCGGGGCCCTACGGGGCGATGCTCGCCGACGGCGCCGAGTACCGGGGACGGTACGGCCTGTCCGTCGACGAGCTGGAGCGCTTCCACCGGCCGCGGCTGGAAACCCTCGCCGAGGCCGGACCCGACGTCCTCGCCCTGGAGACGGTGCCCGACACCGACGAGGCGCGGGCGCTGCTGAGAGCGGTCCGCGGACTCGGGGTGCCCGCCTGGCTGTCGTACAGCGTCGCGGGCGACCGCACCCGCGCGGGGCAACCGCTCCAGGAGGCCTTCGCGCTCGCCGCGGAGGTGGACGAGGTGATCGCGGTCGGCGTGAACTGCTGCGATCCCAGGGACGCGGGGCCCGCGGTGGCGCTCGCGGCGCGGGTGACCGGCAAACCCGCGGTCGTCTACCCGAACAGCGGGGAGGCCTGGGACGCCGCGACGCGGTCCTGGCGCGGTCCCGGCCGGTTCGCTGCCGGGCAGGCCGAGGAGTGGCGGGCGGCGGGGGCGCGGCTGATCGGCGGGTGCTGCCGGGTGGGTCCCGGCGCGATCGCGTCGGTGGCGGCGGAGCTCGCGCCGGGGCGGACCACCGGCCGGGCAGGTCCGGCAGCGGACGAGTGACACCCCGCTGACCTGGCCGGACGCCGTCAGCGGGGGTGACTGTCAGTGGTGGGGTGCAGACTGGCCGCTACCTGAGACAACGACGTCCCGGAGGTGGTCGGCATGGCCGACATCATCCTGACCGTAGGCACCCGCAAGGGCCTTTTCATCGGACGCAGGCGGGGTGGCGCCTGGGAGTTCGACGACAGCCCGTACTTCAACGCGCAAGCCGTGTACTCCGTCGCGATCGACACCCGCGGCCCCACCCCCCGCCTGCTGGCCGGCGGTGACAGCGCGCACTGGGGGCCCTCCGTGTTCCACTCCGACGATCTCGGACGGAGCTGGACGGAGCCCGCGAAGCCCGCGGTGCGGTTCCCCAAGGACACCGGGGCGTCGCTGGAGCGGGTGTGGCAGCTGCACCCGTCGGCCGCCGAGCCCGACGTGGTGTACGCGGGCACGGAGCCCGCGGCGCTGTACCGCTCGGAGGACCGCGGCGAGTCCTTCTCGCTCGTCCGCCCCCTCTGGGAGCACCCCACCCGCTCCAAGTGGGTGCCGGGCGGCGGCGGGGAGGGCATGCACACCGTGCTCACCGACGCCCGCGACGCACGCGCGGTGACGGTCGCGGTGTCGGCGGCCGGGGTGTTCCGCACGCTGGACGGCGGCGCGAGCTGGTCCCCGGCGAACAGGGGCGTCTCGGCGGTGTTCCTGCCGGAGCCCGACCCCGAGTTCGGCCAGTGCGTGCACAAGGTCGCACGGGACTCGGCCGACCCCGACCGGCTGTACCTGCAGAACCACTGGGGTGTGTACCGAAGCGACGACGCGGGCGCGCACTGGACGGACATCGGTGCGGGCCTGCCGTCCACGTTCGGCTTCGCGGCCGTCGCACATCCGCACCGCGGCGGCACGGCGTACGTCTTCCCGATCACCGCGGACAGCGACCGTGTCCCGGCCGACCACCGGTGCCGGGTCTACCGCACGGGTGACGCGGGCCGGAGCTGGGAGCCGTTGAGCGCCGGACTGCCCGAGGAGGACCACTACGGCACGGTGCTGCGCGACGCGATGGCGAGCGACGACTGCGATCCGGCGGGCATCTACTTCGGCAACCGCAACGGCGAGGTGTACGCGTCGGCGGACGACGGCGACAGCTGGCGGCTGCTCGCCTCGCACCTGCCGGACGTGCTCTGCGTACGGGCCGCGGCCATCGGTTGATCGACCCCGCCGTTACGGCAGTAGGGTGACGCCGTGGCACCACGACCCTTGCATGAAATCGTCGAACCGGGCTGGGCGAAGGCCCTGGAGCCGGTGGCCGAACGGATCGCCTCGATGGGGGACTTCCTGCGCGCGGAGATCGCCGCGGGACGCACCTACCTCCCCTCGGGGCAGCACGTCCTGCGCGCCTTCCAGCAGCCCTTCGACGACGTCCGCGTCCTGGTCGTCGGCCAGGACCCCTACCCCACACCAGGTCACGCGGTGGGCCTGTCGTTCTCGGTCGCCCCCGAAGTGCGACCGCTGCCCGGCAGCCTCATCAACATCTACCGCGAGATGAGCAACGACCTGGGGCTGCCCCCGCCGTCGAGCGGCGACCTCACGCCCTGGACCGAGCAGGGCGTCCTGCTGCTCAACAGGGCGCTCACCACCGCCCCGCGCAAGCCCGCCGCGCATCGCGGCAAGGGCTGGGAAGAGGTCACCGAGCAGGCCATCCGGGCGCTGGCCGCGCGCGGAAAGCCGCTGGTGTCGATCCTGTGGGGGCGCGACGCCCGCAATCTGCGCCCGCTCCTCGGCCAGTTGCCCTCGGTGGAGTCCGCGCACCCGTCACCGATGTCGGCCGACCGCGGCTTCTTCGGCTCGCGCCCCTTCAGCCGGGCCAACGACCTGCTGGTCAAGCAGGGGGCGAAGCCGGTGGACTGGCGGCTGCCGTGACGCCCGGTCAGTGGGTGCTCGGCGTCGATTCGGGCGGGTCCGGCCTGCGGGCCGCGCTGCGGCACGTGCCGGACGGGTCGCGGGGACCGGAAAAGCCGCAGGAGCCGCGCGGAGCCGAACCGGTGCGCGCCGGTTCGGCCGAGCCGGTACGCACGGAGCCCCGGGGCATCGACGCCGCCCACTTCCTCGACCAGCTCCTGCCCATGGCGCGGGCCCTGCTGGAGCAGGCGGGCGGCGGACACATCACGACGGTCTGCGTCGGCGCGGCGGGCCTCGCGACCCTCGGCGACGACCTCCGCGCCGAGCTGCCCACCGCCCTCGGCCGGGCCCTTGGCGTACGGCGCACGGCGCTCGCCGCGGACGCCGTGACCGCGTACGCGGGCGCGCTCGGCGACCGCCCCGGGGTGGTCGTCGCCGCGGGCACCGGAATGATCGCGATCGGCACGGACCTGGCCGCCTGGCACCGCGCCGACGGCTGGGGCCACCTGCTCGGCGACTGCGGCGGCGGCGCCTGGATCGGCCGCGCGGGACTCGAAGCGGCGATGCGGGCGCACGACGGCAGGCGCGGCGGTTCGAGAGCACTGCTCACGCGCGCGCGGGAGAGGTTCGGCCCACTGCCGGGTCTGCCCGGCCTGCTCTACCCGCGCGCGGACCGGCCCGCGGTCCTCGCCTCCTTCGCGCCCGACGTGGCCGGCTGCGCGGCGGACGATCCGGTGGCGGACGGCATCCTGCGGGCCGCGGCCCGCCACATCGCCGAGGCCGCGGCCGCCGTCCGCCCCGGCACCGAGGAGTGCGAAGTCGCCCTCACCGGCGGCCTGTTCAACGTGGGCGAGCCGTTGCTCGCGCCCCTGCGCGAAGAACTCGCGGATCAACTGCCGCGCGCGAGGCGGGTTCCCGCGGCCGGTGACCCGCTGGACGGAGCGTTGCGCATCGCGGTCGACATTGCCGTCGGCCGACTGCGCCTGCCGCACGACGCGCGCATGCTCTCCGTCCACGGACAGGAGGACAGCCACGGGGAGGATGACAGCCCTCACGGAGGGGGCGACAGCCTTCACGGACGAGGCGAGAGTTGACCTCTGCGTAATTCATCAGACAAAAACGGACTTATACCGCCCACCTGCACCCTCCCCGAACAGCGAGGGCTCGCAAGCCAGTAGCATGCGGGCGCATGAGCTCCTCCACTGGGCCCGCATCCGGCCTGCCTGTACGAATGCCGCGCCCCCGTCAGCCGGGCCGGCACCGCCGTCCGGAGCCCGTCGCGGCTCCTGAAGGCGCGCCCGCACTTGTTCTCGCCGTGCCGGGCGCCCCCAGCACCACCACGCGCGGCCTCGCCGAGGAAGTCGTGAGCATCGCCCGCTCCGAGCTGCCCGGTCTCGACGCCAGAATCGGTTACCTCGACGGTACGGAGGACGCCACCGTCACGCCCTTCCCCGAGTTTCCCTCGCTGCAGTCCGTGCTCGCGCGCGCGTCCGCGGAGCGTGCCGCCCGCGCCGAGCGGGCGCGTGCCGCCGACCCCGAGGTGGCCGAGGCCGCGCAGGCCGAGGGCCCCGTCGCCGTGGTCGTGCCGCTGCTCGCGGGCCCCGACGCCACGCTGATGCGGCGCTTCCGGCAGGCCGTCATGGACAGCGGTGCCGCCGCCGAGCTGACCGATGTGCTCGGTCCGCACCCGCTGCTCGCCGAGGCGCTGCACGTGCGCCTCTCGGAGGCCGGGCTCGCCCGCGCCGACCGCGCCCGCCTGTTCACCGTGGCGACCGCCGCGGACGGCATCGTGCTGGCCACGGTCGGCGGCGAGGAGGCCGTGCAGGCCGCCGGGATCACCGGCATGCTGCTCGCCGCGCGCCTCGCGGTGCCCGTGATGGCCGCCGCGCTCGACGAGGAGGGCGCCATCGCGGCGACCGCCGACGAGCTGCGCGGCTCCGGCTCGGCCCAGCTGGCCCTCGCGCCGTACCTGATCGGCCCCGAGCTCGACTCCGCCCTGCTCGACGCCGCCGCGAAGGAGGCGGGCTGCTCCGTCGCCGAGCCGCTCGGCCCCTACCCGGCGATCGGCAAGCTGGCGCTGGCCAAGTACACGACGGCGCTCGGCATCACGCCGCAGCAGCCTTCGGGCACGCCGGTGCACTGACACTCGGACCGTATTCGGACCGTATGACGACGGGCCCGCCCCGATGTGGGGGCGGGCCCGTCGCCGTATTCACCAGGGGATCACGTCACGTCGCCCGGCCGAAGATCACGCAGGAGGCCGCCGGCGCCTCGACGGAGCCCGTCCGCTTCGGCAGGCCCGTCTCCTGGTCGATGGTGAACCAGGTGACGTCCCCGGAGCGCTCATTGGCCGCGTACAGGTGCCGCCCGGCCGGGTCGATGGCGAGGTCGCGCGGCCAGTGGCCGCCGCACGGCACGGTGGCCGCCAGCCGTGGCGTGTCGCCCGCCTCGTCCAGGGCGATGACCGAGATGACGTCCGGCCCGCGCGTGGCGGTCCACAGGAACCGCCCGTCGGGCGCGACGACGACCTCCGAGGGGTAGGTGTCGCCGTCCGGGGCGTCCACGAGGATCGACAGCTCACCGAGGGGCTTGAGCCCGCCGTCCACCGCGTCCCAGGAGCAGACGGTGAGGGTGGGGCTGAGCTCGTTCAGGACGTACGCGCGATCGCCGCGCGGGTGGAAGACGAGGTGCCGCGGGCCGGAACCCGGGCGCAGCGCGACCTCGCGGTGCAGGGACAGCTCGCCGTCCCGGAGCGCGCAGACCCGCACGGAGTCCGTGCCGAGGTCGACGCTGACCGCCCAGCGCCCGCTCGGGTCGGCGAGGACCTGATGGGCGTGCGGGGCCTGCTGGCGCTGCGGGTGCGGGCCTGAGCCGGTGTGCCGCAGCTCGCTCGACGGCGCGGGCGCGAGGGTGCCGTCGGCGCGCAGCGGTACGGCCGTGACGCTGCCCGAGCGGTAGTTCGCGGTGAGTACGTGGCCGTCGTGCAGAGCGAGGTGCGTGGGCGCGGAGCCGACCGGGACGGGCGGGCCCGTGAGCACGGCCCTGCCCCCCGCGGTCCGGAACGCGGCGACGGCGCCGTCGGGCGTCTCACTGACCGCGTAGAGCGTCTCCCCGTCGGGAGAGAGCGCGAGGTAGGAGGGGTCCGCGACCGCGTCCGTGGCGCCGACGAGGGTCAGCGCGCCGGTGTCCGGATCGACGTCCGCGGTGAGGACACCGTGCCCTCCGGCCGCGGTGAAACCTCCGATGTACGCCCGCCCCGATGTACGTCCCGACGCTCGCCCCGAGCCCCGTCCCGCCTGCCTGCCGACGACCACTGTCCGTCCCCTCTCGCCCGGAGCGCCGCGTCCGCGCCGCCCTTCGTGCGGCCGACGCTAGCAGCCGGTCTAGACCAGGAGGTCGACGCACGTCGGTCGAACCGTCGAGTTCGCGTACGGGCGGGGTGGCGGGATGGGGTACTGAGACGGGCCGGAGGGGCGACGCTCGGCGGCTCAGCGGCCGGTCAGCGGCGTGGAGCCCGCCCGCTGCAACGGCGTCGCGAGGTCGACAAGCGCTCTTTCCAGGCTGTGCAGGTGAGCGAGCGCGGGCTCGGCCACGGCTGCGTGCGCCAGGTCGCCGGCCGTCGGCCCCGCGCTCGCCCCTGGTGTCGTCAGGGCCTCGACCGCCGCCTCGACGCGCCAGCACGCCGCGGCGAGGCGGTCGTCGTGGGACGCCTCGGGGTCATCCGCTATGGCCGCGAGACCGCGGACCTCGCGAGCGCAGTCGTCGAGCAGGGCGAGCACCTGCAGCGCCCGTCCCTTTCGGGCCCGCAACGGGCTGAAGGGGTGCACGAGCGGGGCCAGGGAAAGCCGGACCCGGCCCAGCAGCGCCTCGAGTTCGGCGATCACCGGGGTGGGGTCGGCGGACGCCGAGCCCCCCAGCCGGGCGGCGGCCTCCGCCGTGCAGGCGTGCACGCAGCGCAGCGCGCGCTCGATCCAGGCCTCGGTCGTCGCATGGGTCGTGATGGGCAGGATGAGCAGCACCGCGAGTGCCGCGCCCAGCGCCCCCACGCCGGTCTCCGCGAGCCGCAGCCCGAGCAGGCTCGTGTCCAGTACTCCGAGGAGTCCGTAGAGGGATCCCGCGAGCACCGTCACCGAGAGCATCATCCACGAGTACGAGACAGCGGCCGTGTAGAAGATTCCGAAGACGCTGACCGCTATCAGCAAGGCACTGGGGACGGGAGCCCCGTCCAGCGGCACCACGAGGACGAGTCCCGCGGCGATGCCGAGGACGGTGCCGAGCACCCGGCGAAATCCCCGGACCAGCGTCTCGCCCCGCGAGGTGGTGTTCACGAAGACCCACCAGGTGGCCCCTACGGCCCAGTACCAGCGCTCGCCGGACAGGGCCTGCCCCATGGCGAGCGCGAAGGCGCCGCCTGCCACGGCCTGGATCGACTGCCGGGTGGTGGCTCGGGCCAGCCCCCTGCCGCCCGGCGCAGCGGGGACCACGGCGGGCGGCAGCCGGCGCTCGTAGCACCACGCCCCGAAGCGCACCGCCGAGGAGGCGACCAGGGACAGCAGGACCGCGGCCCAGAGCTGGGGCAGCTGCGCCGGCTCCGCGTGGAGGAACTGCGCGGTGAAGAAGGTCATGAACGCGAACACGCCGAGCGAGTGCCCGCGCGGCCCCCACCGCCGCGCGTACACGCCCGCCCCCATGACGGCCAGGAAGGCGATGTCCCGCGCCACGGGGTAGTCGTGCAACCCGGCGGCGAGGGCAAGCACGGGGAATCCGACGGCGGGCAGCAGCGCGGTGGTGACCGCCTGCCCCCGCACGCTCGCGTCGGAGACGGTGAACAGGGCGAGGAGGGCGGCGAGCCCTCCGGTGATCGCTGCGGCGAGCGAGTGCCCTGCGGCACCGCACACGGCCACGGCAAGCGTGATGCCGAGGACGGCACGTGCGGCGAAGCGCAGCCTCGCACGTCCCGGATCCGGCGCCACGAACACCCTCTTCAGCACGGCTTCCCCGCCCCTTTCGCTCCGACTCGTTCTGTCCACATGAAAAAGGCGCCGCGGAGATCCGCAGCGCCATCGACCAGGACATCACATCATCGAACCGCCATTGGCTCAACCGGTGCAGCCGTGACTGGGCCAATGGCTCACTCCCGGGCTGCGGATGCGAGGCATGGCTGGCCAACTGGCCAAGGGGTGGGCGGCCCACCGCTGCTCGGCAGGGACCAATACGCATTTCTCGTCCCCGGCACGTGAGATTTCATGCCACACGCAAACTTCCCCGGTCGGCCGCCGCACGTCAGCGCCCGACCGGGGAAGGTCTGATTTCGGGCCGAACTGTTTCCGGTGAGGTGTTACCGGAAGTCTCCGAAAATGAACCCACTGAGGTACTTGTGGAGCTCCTCCTTCGACAGGTCGCCGCTGCCGTCCGTGTCCAGTTGCTCGAACGTGCCCTGGATCCGTTCCTGGGGAACACCCCACGCGCGGTGGTAACGCTCGAACTCGCTCTTCGAGACCTTGCCGTCGCCGTCGGCGTCGAACAGCTTGAAGAGCTGCTCGGTGAACGGAGCCAAGGTGCGCTGGACCGTTGCCGGCTCGGCGTCGGCGTAGAAGTCGACGTACTCCTTGCGGCTGATCTTGTCGCCGGCGCTCAGGCCGATGTCGGAGAGCACGCCCTGCCACAGCCGGGTGCTCGCCTGCCGGAAGTCTTCGTGCTGCTGGGAGCCGGTAGCGAAACCGAACCGGCCGGTCAACTGCTCGGCCAGCGACTCGATGTCCTCGATGCCCAGCTCGCCACTACCGTCGAGGTCCATCAGATCGAATGCCTTGCTCACCCTGCTGCGTTGGCTCTCGGTTTGTTCGATACTCACTTTCCGTACCCACCTCTCCACCAGTTCCGGCGATCATTTCGCTGAATAGTAGACACCTCGGTAAAGAGTGTTCAATGGTCAGGTCGGGTGCATATGACGATGGCTGAATCAGGTGACTCGGCGCGGCCGTCGGCGACTTGACATTCGAAATTGCCTGGCACGCTATCCATCGTTCACGGAAATTGTGCATCTGGAGCCCCACGACTACCCCGGACGCGCAGGAGTGAGGGCCGTGGCGTTCGAGGGCGGCAGGAGGCGAGGGCGTCGCGGGCACGGATTTTCGGTCAACTGCCCTTTGGATTCGCCCATTTCGGAGGCACGTCGCGGTATCCGCTGTTACGGTCGGCAAGGGACTTCCATTCAGCGCACAGCAGCCGGGATTCAGCACACAGTCAAGAGAAGGGCATCGCCTCTATGGCCCATCAGATCGACGCCGCCGAAAACCTCCTCGCCTACGTCAGGGACGTATCCCTTCGCGACGACGAGATCCTGAGAGGACTGCGGGAGGAAACGGCGCAGCTGCCCGGCGGTACGACCATGCAGGTGATGGCGGAGGAAGGGCAGTTGCTCGCCCTGCTCGTCCGGCTCACCGGAGCCCGCTCCGTGCTGGAGCTCGGCACCTTCACCGGATACAGCACGCTGTGCATGGCCCGTGCGCTGCCCGCCGACGGCAAGGTCGTGACCTGCGACGTCACCGACCGGTGGCCCGATATCGGCGCCGCGTACTGGAAGCGGGACGGCGTCGACGACCGTATCGAGCTGCGCGTCGGGGACGCGAAGGACACCCTGGACGAGCTCCTCGCCGAGCGGGGCACCGGCGCGTTCGACCTCGTATTCATCGACGCCGACAAAACCAACTACCGCGCGTATTTTGAGAAGTCGCTCGCCCTCACCAGGAGCGGCGGACTTCTGGTCATCGACAATACGCTCTTCTTCGGACGCGTCGCGGACCCGGAATTCGACGACGCCGACACCGTGGCCATTCGAGAGCTCAATTCGGCGCTCGCCACGGACGAGCGCGTTGACATCTCCCTGCTTCCGATGGCGGACGGCATCACTCTGGCCCGTAAGCGCTGAGTCGGGTGGGGGCGGCCCCGGTCGGTGTGGCACTCCTACCGGGGCCGCCCCCGGCGGCTCGCTCCCGCCGCCGTCGCTCAGGACAGTTCCACCGCGGTGACCTTGATCGTCGTGGACGCCGGACGTGGCGCGGGCCGCAGATGCAGGCGCTGGAGGTCGTCCGCCGCCCGCGGCAGGGTGGCGACGCAGGAGCACGGGTCGCCGTCCGTGAACCCCGCGAAGCGGTAGGCGATCTCCATCATGCGGTTGCGGTCGGTCGGCCTGAAGTCGGCCACCAGATGGGTGCCCGCGCGGGCCGCCTCGGCGATGAGCCAGTTGAGGATGGTCGCGCCCGCGCCGAACGACACCACGCGGCACGAGGTGGCCAGGAGCTTGAGGTGCCAGGCCTGCGGGCGGCGCTCCAGAAGCAGTACGCCGACCGCGCCGTGCGGGCCGAACCGGTCCGTGAGCGTGACCACCAGGACCTCGTGGCCGGGATCGGTGAGGAGCCCGCGCAGGTCGGCATCGGAGTAGTGCACTCCGGTGGCGTTCATCTGGCTGGTGCGCAGGGTGAGTTCCTCGACGCGCGACAGCTCCTCGTCGGTGGCGCGGCCGATGCGCATGTCCAGTTCCAGGGAGCGCAGGAAGTCCTCGTCGGGACCGGTCGCCTCGTCCCGGGCGGCCTCGCGCCGGAAGCCCGCCTGGTACATCTGGCGCCGCCGCCGGGAGTCGACCGTCTGAAAGGGCGGGGTGAACTCCGGTCGGCCCAGCAGGCGTTCAGCGGCCTCGGCCTCGTAGCAGCGGACCTCGGGCAGGTGGTGGGTGACCTCGGCGCGTTCGGCGGGCTGGTCGTCGATGAAGCCGACGGTGGTCAGAGCGAAACCCAAGGTGTCGGCGATGCGGCGTACGGAGTCCGACTTGGGCCCCCAGCCGATCCGCGGCAGCACGAAGTACTCGGCGATGCCGAGCTTCTCCAGGCGGGCCCAGGCCGTGTCGTGGTCGTTCTTGCTGGCGACGGACTGGAGGATGCCGCGGGAGTCCAGCTCCACGACGACCTCGCGTATCGCGTCGGACAGCGTCACCTCGTCGTCTTCCAGGAGGGTCCCCTGCCAGAGGGTGTTGTCGAGGTCCCAGACCAGGCACTTCAGTACGGGCGTCGATGCGGGCGCTGTCGGCGATATCGGCGCTGTCGGCGCGGTGGGCGGGTTCGCTCCGGTTGTCGTCACTCCGATTCCCTTCACACACTGCTGCCGAGGACGTGTCGCGCCAGCATCAACTGGCACATCTCGTTGCTGCCTTCGATGATTTCCATCAGCTTGGCGTCGCGGTGGGCGCGGGCCACCACGTGCCCGTCGCGTGCTCCGGCCGAAGCCATGACCTGCACGGCGGTGGCCGCGCCGCGGGCCGCGTTGCCCGCGCTGATGTGCTTGGCAAGGACGGTGGCCACGACCTGCTCCGGTGCCCCTTCGTCCCAGCAGCGCGAGGCGTGCTCGCAGGCCCGGGTGGCGCTCTGCTCGGCGACGAAGAGCTCCGCGAGATGGCGGGCGACGAGCTGGTGCTCGCCAAGCACGACACCGAACTGCTCGCGCGTGGCGGCGTGCCGGGCGGTGGCCGTCAGGCAGCCGCGCAGAATGCCGACGCACCCCCAGGCCACGGACATGCGACCGTAGGCGAGGGCGGTGGTGACCAGCAGCGGCAAGGGCAGCGACGAGCCGCCGAGCACATGCGCGACCGGGACCCGCACCGCGTCGAGGGCGATGTCGGCGTGCCCGGCCGCCCGGCAGCCGAGCGGGTCGGCGACGCGCGTGACGCGGACGCCGGGGGTGTCGGCGGGAACGACGACGGCCACCGCCTCGTCCCCGCTTCCCGCGCCCGCCCCGCTGTCGCCCTCACCCTTCCCCGCACCGTCGCCGTCCTCGTACTTGCCGAACAGGACGAGCAGGTCGGCGTAGTGCGCGGCGGTCACCCAGACCTTGTGTCCGTCGAGGACGACCTCGTCGCCGTCGCGGCGCACCCGGGTCGTCATGGCGGACAGGTCGCTGCCCGCACCGCGTTCGCTGAAGCCGGCCGCCGCCAGGTCGCCGCCGGTGAGCCGGGGCAGGAACGCCGCGCGCTGCTCGGCGGTGCCGAAGCGCTCGATGGTCCACGCGGCCATGCCCTGCGAGGTCAGCACGGACCGCACCGAACTGCAGAGGCTGCCCACGTGCGCGGTGAACGCGCCGTCGGCCGCGCTGGACAGGCCCCAACCGCCGTACGCCCGCGGCACCTGCGGGCACAGCCGCCCGGCGGCACCGAGCTTGCGCAGCAGGCCGACGGGGAGCAGCCCCGCGCGGTCCCAGGCGTCGGCCTCACCGGCCACCAGGGCCGTGACGGCGGCGGTCGCCTCGTCGAGAGCCGTCGCCTGCGCCGGGGCGGGTCCATCGGCCGTCAGCCGCTCACTCACCGGTTCCTCCGGCCGCCGCCTTCTGGAGCCGCTCCACGAGCCCCGTCATCGACGTCACGGTACGGAAGTTGTCCAGCCGCAGATCGGCGCCGCGTACGGAGACGCCGAAGGACTTCTCCAGGTGCACGACGAGCTCCATCGCGAACAGCGAGGAGAGACCGCCGGAGGCGAAGAGGTCGGCGTCGGTCTCCCAGGAGCGCTTGGTGCGCGCCTCCAGGAAGCGCAGGATCTCCTTCTCGACGGCCTCGGTGTCGAAGCTGCTCATCAGTTCTCCTCCTGGTATGCGTAGAATCCGCGGCCGGTCTTGCGGCCGAGTTCGCCCTGGCGGACCTTGTCGAGCAGCAGGTCGCAGGGGCGGCAGCCCTCGTCCTTGGTGTGCTGGTACAGAACGCGCAGCGAGTCCACCAAGTTGTCGATGCCGATCAGGTCGGCGGTGCGCAGCGGGCCGGTGGGATGGCCCAGGCAGCCCTCCATGAGGGCGTCGACCGCCTCGGCCGTCGCGGTGCCCTCCTGCACGACCCGGGCCGCGTCGTTGATCATCGGGTGCAGGACGCGGCTGGTGACGAAGCCGGGGGCGTCGCGCACGACGACCTGGTCACGGGCCAGGGCGGTGAGCAGGGCGCCGACGGCGGTCATGGTCTCCTCGCCGGTCCGGGCGCCCCGGATGACCTCGACGGTCGGGATCAGGTAGGGCGGGTTCATGAAGTGCGTGCCGACGACGTCCTCGGCGCGTTCCGCGTATCCGGCGAGCTCGTCGATGGGGATGGACGAGGTGTTCGAGATCAGCGGGGTGCCGGGGCGCACCCGGGCCGAGACGTCGGCGAGCGCCTTGGCCTTGAGTTCGGCGACCTCGGTGATGGCCTCGACGACGGCGGTGACGTCGCCGACGCCTTCGGCGGTGGCGGCCAGTGTCAGGGTTCCGGTGTCGGCGGTGGCCGGGAGGCGGCCCATCAGCTGCGCCATGCGCAGCTCCCGGTCGATGTCGTCCCGGGCCCGGCCGAGTCGCTCCTCGTCGACGTCGACGAGCAGGACCGGTACGCCGTGTCCGAGGGCGAGGGCGGTGATGCCCGCCCCCATGACCCCGGCGCCGAGGACGGCGATCCGGTGGGGGCCGGTGTCGGCTCGATGGTCGGGGGCGGTGTGCGGCGCTCGCGTCATGCGCCTCTCCTAAGGTGCTGGTGGGGCATCAGATGGTGGTGGTCGAGTGAGCGAGGACGGTGTCGAGCCAGTCGGCGACAGCCCGGGCCGTGGTGCCGACGTGCTCCTCCATGAGGGAGAAGTGGTCGCCGGGCACGTCGACGACGCATCGGGCGGTCGGCCAGGTGGCGCGCCAGTCGCCCGCGCCGGGATCCGGTGTGCCGAGCGGTTCCCTGGCGCGGACGAGGAGGGTGGGCGCCTTCACCTCGGGCGGTGTCCAGGTGTCCAGGAGGCGGAAGTAGCGGCCCATGGCGGTGAGGCGGGTGCCGTCCATGGGGGCGGCCCGCTCCTCGCGCGCGAACATTCCGCCGATCAGTACGTCGTTGAACTGGGTCATCCCTTCGTTGTCCGAGAGGTAGGTGTCGAGCAGCACCACGGCGGCCGGGCCCGCGCCCAGCTCCTCCAGGCGGGCCGCGACGCCGTGCGCGAGGGTGCCGCCGGAGGAGGAGCCGGTCAGGACGAGGGGCCGCTCGCCGAGTTCCTCGCGCAGGGTGCGCGCCTGGAAGTCCAGGAGTGCGGACATCTCGGCGGGTACGGGTTCACCCGGCAGGAACCCGGGGGCCGCGAGGGCGCTGACGCCGTACCGGTCGCGGAACCGGGCGGCGAAGCGCGCGTACTGGTGCGCGCCGCCCAGCGCGACGACGGAGCCGAAGCACACCAGCTGCGGGGCGCTGTCGTCGCGGCACAGCCGCAGTAGCTCCGGCTTGGCCGCCGCGGCCATGAGTTCGCTTCCGGTGCGGAAGTCGGGGCGCAGGGCGGCGGCGTGTTTGAGGAGGGCGATGCCGTCGTCGACCCGGCCGAGGTCGCAGGCCTGCCGGAACAGGGTGCCGACGGGATCGGTGGTCGTGGGCCGCCCGGTCGCGGGCCCGGGGTCGTCCACGGCCGCCGTGGCCAGTTCGGTGCGCAGCAGTCCGGCGAGGCGGGCGGGGGTGCCGCTGTCGAGGACCGTGGTGGGGCGCAGCCGCAGGCCGGTGCGGGTGGCTAGCCGGTTGCGCAGCTCGACCGCGGTCAGCGAGTCGAAGCCGACGGAGAGGAACGCGTCGTCCGCGGCCAGGACTTCGGGCGTGGCGTGTCCGAGCACGTCGGCGGCCTCGCCCAGGACGAGGTCGAGGAGGATCTGTGCGTACTCATCCTCGTCGGCGGTGGCCAGACGTCGGCGCAGGGGCTCGCTGTCGGGCGCGGTTCGGGATACGGCCCGCGTCTTGACGAGGGAGCGCAGGAGCGGGGGCACGCCTTGGGCCCGGTAGGCGGCGAGATCGAGGTGGACGGGTACCAGGAGTGGCTCGCCGAGGCCGAGCGCACGGTCGAACAGCGCCATGCCCTCCCCCGCCGAAAGGCCGCGCACGCCGCTGCGGTCCAAGCGCCGCAGGTCGGTGTCGGAGAGGCCGGCGGTCAGGCCGCTGCGCTGCTCCCACAGGCCCCAGGCCAGTGAGGTGGCGGGCAGGCCGAGGTGGTGCCGCTGTGCCATGAGGGCGTCGAGTGCGGAGTTGGCCGCGGCGTACGTGGACTGGCCGGGGCTGCCGAAGACGCCGGCGGCCGACGAGTAGACGACGAACGCCGTCAGGCCCGCGTCCCGGGTGAGCGCGTGCAGGTGGTGGGCCCCGTCCACCTTGGGCCGCAGCACGGCGCGCAGCCGCTCGGCGGTCTGCGCCTCCAGCAGGCCGTCGTCCAGGACGCCCGCGGTGTGGACGACGGCGCGCAACGGGTGGTTCGCCGGTATCCCGGCCAGGACGTGGGCGACGGTCTCGCGGTCCGCGATGTCGCAGGCCGCAGTGGTCACGTCGGCGCCCGATTCCCTCAGTTCCTCGGTCAGTTCGGCCACGCCGGGGCTGTCGGCTCCCCGGCGGCCGAGCAGCAGCAGGTGGCGTACGCCGTGCCGGGCGACGAGGTGGCGGGCGAGGATGCCCGCGAGGACGCCGCCTCCGCCGGTGAGCAGGACGGTGCCGTCCGGGTCGAACGGCCCCTCGCCGCTCCCGGCGGGCGGCGCGGCGCGAACGGAGCCGGGGGCGCGCTCGGTCCTGTGCTCGCGCTCGATCCTGGGCGCGTGCACGAGCCTGGGCGCGTACAGGACACCGTCCCGCAGAGCGAGTTGCGGCTCATCGGCGGCGAGTACGGCGGGCAGGGCCGCGGCCGTCGCGTCCGGGTCGTCGGTGTCCAGCAGGACGAACCGGCCGGGGTGTTCGAGCTGGGCCGAGCGCAGCAGCCCCCAGACGGCGGCGGACGCACCGGACACGTTTTGCGCGGGTCGCGTGCCGGGTCCGGGCGCTCCTCGGGTGAGGACGACCAGCGGGACGGCGGGTGACGTGGCGTCCGCGAGCCAGGCGCGCAGGCGGTCCAGGACGGTCGCGGTGACGCGGTGCACGGCCTCGGGCGTGTCGGGTCCGGTCGGCGGCGGGCAGGGCAGCAGGACCGCGTCGACGGCGTCGGCCGTGAGGGGCGTGGCGGGGAACCCTGCCGGCAGCAGCCGGGCGTCGGCTTCCCCGAGCACCGCCCAGCGGCCGTGGGCGGATGGGGCGGCCTGCTGCTCCGCCCGGATCCAGTCCACGCGGTACAGCGAGCGGTCGAGGGCGCGCAGTCCGTCGTACGAGGCCATGCGCAAGGTCAGTGACCCGATGTCCGCGACGAGTCGACCGTCCTCACCGGTGATGCGCACGCTCACCGCGTCCGTGTCGTCGGTGCCGTCGGTGCCGTCGGTGCGCAGGGACACTCGCAGCGTACGCCCCGAACCCGAGCCCGAGCCGAGGGTGACGCGGCTCCACGAGAACGGCAGGGGCACGCCCGATGCCCCGCCACTGGCGTCGCCGACGTCCGAGGCAGTGGTACGCAGCCCCGCCGTCTGGAGGGCCGCGTCGAGCAGCGCGGGGTGCACGGTGAAGGCGTCCGTCACGCCGTCGGGCAGGCTCACTTCGGCGAAGACCTCGTCGCCGAGGCCCCAGGCGGCGCGCAGCCCCTGGAAGGCGGGGCCGTACTCGACGCCCCGGGACTCCAGCGCGCCGTACAGGTCGTCGACGCTCAGCGGCCGGGCGCCCTCCGGCGGCCAGGCCGCGGGCGCGGCAGGCGCCGCGTGTTCCGCCGTGCCGGGTGCGAGGTGGCCGCTCGCGTGCTGGGTCCACTCCTGGCCCGGCGCGTCCTCGGGCCGGGAGTGGAACGCGACCGCGCGCCGCCCCCGCTCGTCCACCGGGCCCACGCCGAGCCGCAGTTGGACGCCCGCGGCCTCGCCCGCGGCGGGCAGGGGCAGCGGGGCGGCGAGGGTCAGCTCCTCGATCCGCGGGCAGCCGAGCCGGGCGCCGGCGTGGGCCGCCATCTCCAGGAAGGCCACGCCGGGCAGCAGGGCGGTGCCGGAGACGGCGTGGTCGGCGAGCCACGGGTGGGCGGCCGTCGAGAGCCGCCCGGTGAAGAGGGTGCCGCCGTCCGGCAGATCGACCGCGGCGCCGAGCAGGGGGTGACCGGGGTCGCTCTGTCCTGTCGTGGCCGGGTCGCCGCCGGGGGCGGGCGCGTCGAGCCAGTAGCGCTGCCGCTGGAACGCGTACGTGGGCAGGTCGACGCGGCGGGCCCCGGTTCCCTCGTACGCGGGCCGCCAGTCGACCGGAAGGCCCGCCGCGTACGCCTCGCCCAGGGCGAGCAGCAGTCGCCGCGGGCCGCCCTCGTCGCGGCGCAGGGTGCCGATCACCTCTACGTCGTGCACGTCGGCGTCGGCCGCCGTGTCCGCGATGCCGTAGGTGAGGGTGGGGTGCGGGCTGACCTCGACGAAGGTGCGGTGGCCCGCGTCGAGCAGCCGGTTCACGGCCGCGTGGAAGCGGACGGGCTCGCGCAGGTTGCGGTACCAGTAGGCGGCGGTGATGCCGTCGGCGGTCAGCCAGTCGGCGTCGACGGCGGAGAGCAGCGGCACGTCGGGCGTGCGCGGCTCGATACCGGCGAGCGCGGTGTGCAGTTCGTCCCGCACGGTGTCGACGGCGCCGGAGTGCGAGGCGTAGTCGACCGGGATGTTCCAGGCCATGAGCCCCTGCTCCGACAGGTCCGCGACGAGATCGCGGACGGCCGCGGAGGGGCCCGCGACGACCACGACGCGCGGTCCGTTGACCGCCGCGACCGACACTTCTCCCCCGCGCTCGGCCAGGAGCCGCTCGGCCTCCCGCCCCGACATCATCAAGGTGGCCATGCCGCCCCCGCCGGTGACCCCGGCCAGGGCGCGGCTGCGCAGGGCCGCGACCCGGGCGGCGTCCTGAAGGGTGAGGGCTCCGGCGACGCACGCCGCGGCGACCTCGCCCTGGCTGTGGCCGACGACCGCCGCGGGCTCGACGCCATGGGCGCGCCACACGGCCGCGAGGGACACCATCACGGCGAACAGCGCGGGCTGCAGGACCTCCACGCGGTCGAGGGACGGCGCGCCGGGATCACCGCGCAGCGCCGCGCTCGGCGACCAGTCGAGGTACGGGGCGAAGGCCCGCTCGCAGTCGGCCATGCGGGCGGCGAACACCGGTGAGGCGTCGAGGAGTCCGCTCGCCATGCCGGGCCACTGCGCGCCGAGCCCGGGAAAGACGAAGACGGCTTTGCGTCCGCCGCGCGGGGCGGTGCCGGTGGCGCCTTCGGCGAGGAGTTCGCCGCGCGCCAATGCGCCGAGGCCGTCGAGCAGTCGGGCGCGGTCGGAGCCCACGACGACGGCGCGGTCGGTGAACCGGGAGCGGCCGGTGGCCAGGGAGAGGCCGATGTCGGCGGGGCGCAGTCCCGGGTCGGCCAGGACGTGGGCGTGCAGGGCGGCGGCCTGGCCGCGTAACGCCGTCGTGCCCTTGGCGGACAGCGGCCAGGCGACGGGTCCTTCGTACTCCCCCTGCTCACCCGCCGGTTCCCGCTCCTCGGGGGCCTGCTCCAGGATGACGTGGGCGTTGGTGCCGCTGGCCCCGAAGGAGGAGACCCCGGCGCGGCGCGGGCGGCCCGTGGCGGGCCACGGCGTCGCGGCGGTGAGCAGCCGGACGGCGCCTTCGGTCCAGTCGACCTGCGGGGTGGGTCGGTCGATGTGCAGGGTGCGCGGCAGCAGGCCGTGGCGGAGCGCGAGGACCGTCTTGATGACGCCGCCGACTCCGGCGGCGGCCTGGGTGTGCGTGAGGTTCGACTTGAGGGAGCCGACCCACAACGGCCGCTCTGCGGGCCGCCGTTGCCCGTACGTGGCGAGCAGCGCCTGCGCCTCGATGGGGTCGCCGAGTACGGTCCCTGTGCCGTGCGCCTCGACGGCGTCGACCTCGGCCGGGGCCAGCCCGGCGCTGTCCAGTGCCTGGCGCATGACGCGTTCCTGGGCGGGGCCGTTCGGCGCGGTCAGGCCGTTGCTCGCGCCGTCCTGGTTGACGGCGGAGCCGCGGATGACGGCGAGGACCGGGTGGGCGTGGCGGTGGGCGTCCGACAGGCGCTCCAGGAGGACCATGCCGGCGCCTTCGCCGAAGCCCGCGCCGTCGGCGGCGGCGGAGAAGGACTTGCAGCGGCCGTCCGGTGCCAGGCCGCGCTGCCTGCTGAACCCGACGTAGAAGCCGGGCGTCGCCATCACGGTCACGCCGCCCGCGAGGGCCAGGGTGGCGTCGCCCGCCCGCAGGGCCTGGCAGGCCAGGTGGAGGGCGACGAGCGAGGAGGAGCAGGCGGTGTCCAGGGTGACCGCGGGGCCCTGGAGGCCGAGGGTGTAGGCGACGCGCCCCGAGGCGACGCTGGCGATGGAGCCGGTGCCGAGGAAGCCCTCGAGTTCCTCGGGTACGCGGGTGAGGCGGGAGCCGTACTCGCTGTAGATGACGCCCGCGTAGACGCCGGTGCGGCTGCCCTTGAGCGTGCGGGGGTCGATGCCCGCGCGCTCGATCGCCTCCCAGGAGGTCTCCAGGAGAAGGCGCTGCTGCGGGTCCATGGCGAGGGCCTCGCGGGGCGAGATCCCGAAGAAGCCGGGGTCGAAGGCGCAGGCGTCGTGGAGGAATCCGCCTTGGCGGGTGTACGAGGTGCCCGGAGCGTCCGGGTCGTCGTCGAAGACGCCGTCGAGGTCCCATCCCCGGTCGGCGGGGAAGCCGGTGACGGCGTCCCGCTCCTTGACGAGCAGTTCCCACAGGTCTTCGGGGGAGTCGACGCCACCGGGGAAACGGCAGCTCATCGCCACGACGGCGACCGGCTCGCGGGCACCGCCCGCCCCGTCCGCCCCGTCCGTCCCGTCCGCCTCGTCGGTGAGTCTGCTGATCTCCTGGCGCAGGCGCTGGTTGTCGAGGAGGGAGGCCCTCAGTGCCTCGACCACCTGGTCCTGGTCCGTGGACATGTTCTTCCTTTCGTCCCGCGCCGGGTCAGGCACGCTCGCCGCCGCCCAGCGCCATCCGCACGAGTGCGTCCACTTCCATCTCCTTGATCGCGTCGGTGTCGTCCGCGGGGCCCGTGCCGCCGCTGTCGGGTGCCTCGCTGCCGGCCTCGGTGAGGCGGAGTACCGCTTCCAGGAGTCCGGCCTCGCGCAGCCGTGTCACCGGGACTGCGGCGATCCGCCGTCGCAGTTCCCGGTCGCCGTCCGCGTCGGCGTGGGCGGCCGGTTCGACGGGGGCGGCCGGTTCGGCGGGCGGGGCGAGGCGGGCGGTCACGTACGCGGCGGCGGCGGCCGGGGTGGGGTGGTCGAAGACGAGGGTGGCGGGCAGGCGCAGGCCGGTGGCCGCGTTCAGGCGGTTGCGGAGGTCGACGGCGGTCAGGGAGTCGAAGCCGAGGTCCTTGAACGCCTGCTCCGGGTCGATCGCTTCGGGGCCTTCGTGCCCGAGGACGTCGGCGACGCGGGCCCGTACCAGCTCCTCGACCCGCTCCCGGCGCTCCTCACCGCCCAGGGACGCCAACTGGTCGCGCAGCGTGGCCACTTGCGTCGCGTCGGCCCTCGTCGCGGTGGGCCTGGCACCGCGCACCAGACCCCGCAGCAGCGGCGGCACGGAGCCGCGCGTGGCGCCCGCCCGCAGTCGGGCGGTGTCGAGGCGTACGGGCACGAGCAGGGTGTCGTCGAGGCGCAGCGCGGCGTCGAACAGCGCGAGGCCCTGGGCGTCGGAGAGTGCGGCGACACCGCCGCGGGCCATCCGCCGCAGTCCGGTGCCGTCCAGCGTGCCGGTCATCTCACTGCGCTGTTCCCACAGCCCCCAGGCAAGGGACTGGCTGGGCAGCCCATCCGCGTCGCGGCGTTGGGCCAGGGCGTCCAGGTAGGCGTTGGCGGCCGCGTAGTTGGCCTGGCCGGCGTTGCCGATGACGCCCGCCGCGGAGGAGAAGAGGACGAACGCGGACAGGGGCAGCTCGCGGGTCGCCTCGTGCAGGGCGAGGGCCGCGTCGACCTTGGGCCGCAGGACGCGGTCGAGACGTTCGGGTGTGAGCGAAGTGACCACGCCGTCGTCGAGGGCACCGGCGGCATGCACGACACCCGTCAGGGGATGCTGGACCGGCACCTTCGCGAGCAGCTCCGCGACGGCGGCCCGATCGGCGACGTCACACACCGCGAACTCCGCTTCGCAGCCGAGCCTTTGCAGGTCGGCGAGGAGCGCGGCGGCCCCGGGCGTGTCGGCTCCGCGCCGCCCGGCCAGGAGAAGGTGTTTCACACCGTGCCGGGCCGCGAGGTGCCGGGCGACGAGCCCGCCGAGCACACCGCCCGCGCCGGTGACGAGGACGGTGCCTTCGGGGTCCAGCGGCACGGATCGTTCATCGGCCGGTCCCGGCGGCGGTACGGGGGCGAGGCGCGCAGCGAGCAATCGCCCTTCACGTACGGCTAGTTGGGGCTCGCCGAGGTCCAGGGCGCCCGGCAACAGGGCGAGCAAGTCCTCCCGGTCCGGCGCGTCGACGAGGACGAACCGGTCGGGGTGCTCGGCCTGGGCCGAGCGCACCAGGCCCCGGGCCGCCGCGGCGGCGGGATCGCTCAGGAAGTCGTCAGGCCTCGTGCGGACGGCACCACGAGTGAGGAACACCAGGCGGGTATCGGCGAACCGGTCGTCGGCGAGCCATGCCTTCAGGAGCGCGAGGGTGGCGCCGACGACGGCCCGTACGGCGGACGCGTCTTCCCCATCGTCCTCAGCAGACCCGCCGTCCCCAGCAGTCCCACCGCCCCCGTCGGGCACGGGGCACGGCACGAGGAGCACGTCCGGCAGGGATGCCCCGCGGTCGACGGCCGCGACGAGGGCGGCGAGGTCGGGGTAGGTGTCGAGCGGCGGCGCGCCGGAGCCGAGGGCGGCCCATGAGGTGGGCGGGGTGCGGTCGGTGGCCGGAGTGGGGAGGGGTGTCCACTCCAGGCGGTACAGGGAGTCGTCCGTCGGCGAGGCCTTGGTGGTGCGCAGGGCTTCGACGTCGACCGGGCGGACGGCCAGTCCGGTCACCGTGATCACCGGGCGGCCGGAGAGGTCGTGCGCGGTGAGGGACACGGCCCCCTCGGTGTCCGGGGAGAGGCGGACGCGCAGCGCGGTGGCTCCGGAGGCGTGCAGGGTCACACCGGTCCACGCGAACGGCAGCCGCGCGGTGCCCGGTGCGAGGTCCGCGCCCCCGGTGCCACCGGGTGTCAGCCACAGTCCTTGGAGCGCCGCGTCGAGCAGTGCGGGGTGGATGCCGAAGGCGGTGGCCGCCGCCTGCTGATCCTCGCCCAGGCGTACCTCGGTGTACAGGTCGTCCCCGTGGCGCCACGCGGCGCGGATCCCCTGGAAGGCGGGGCCGTAGCCGTATCCAGCCGCGGCGAAGCGCTCGTAGAGGTCGTCGACGTCGACGGTCTCGGCCCCGGCCGGGGGCCGCCCCGTCCCGTCCACCAGTGGCCCCGCCTCGGCCGCCTCGGCCGCATCGGCCGCATCGGCCGCTTCGGCCAGGAACCCGGTGGCGTGCGGGGTCCACGGCGCGTCGGCCGCGGCGTCCGGCCGGGCGTGTACGTCCACCGTGCGGCGGCCGGTGCCGTCCGGGGCGCCGACCCGCACCTGTAGCTGTACGCCGCCGCTCGCGGGGAGCAACAGGGGGGCTTGAAGGGTCAGTTCCTCCAGGGCGGGGCATCCTGCCTCGTCCCCTGCGCGGACGGCGAGGTCCACGAACGCGGCGCCGGGCAGCAGCACGACATCCGATACGGCGTGGTCCGCGAGCCAGGGGTGGGTGCGCACCGAGAGCCGCCCGCTGAGCAGCGTCTCGCCGGTGTCGGCGAGTTCGACGGCCGCGCCCAGGAGCGGGTGTCCGGTCGCACCGAGACCCGCCGCCGTGACGTCGGCGCCGGTGTCGGGGCCCGGCACGGCCCAGTAGGGGCGGTGCTGGAAGGCGTACGTGGGCAGGTCGACGCGGTGGGCGGCGGTGTCCGCGAAGAGCGGTGCCCAGTCGACGGGAGCGCCGTGCGCCCAGGCGGCGCCGAGGGAGCGGAGCACCCGCTCCATGCCGCCCTCGTCGCGCCGCAGGGTGCTGAGCACGGCCGCGTCGTCGGCGCCCGCCGACTCCAGGGTCTCCTCCACGGCCGGGGTGAGGACCGGGTGCGGGCTCACCTCGATGTACGTACGGTGGCCCGCCGCGGCGAGGGCGCGCACGGCGGACTCGAAGCCCACGGTGCGGCGGAGGTTGGCGTACCAGTAGCGGGCGTCCATCGTCGCCGTGTCCAGCCAGCCGTCGGTCACGGTGGAGTACAGCGGGATGTCGGGCGCAGTGGGCTCGATGTCCTTGAGGGCGGTGGCCAGTTCGGCTTCCAGGGCTTCCATGTGGGCCGAGTGGGACGCGTAGTCGACGTCGACGCGCCGGGCGCGTACGCCGTCGGCCGCGCACGCCTCCACGAGTTGCTCCAGCGCGTCCACGTCACCGGAGACCACCACCGACGAGGGGCCGTTGACCGCCGCCAACGACAGCCGTCCCTCGCAGGCCGCGATCCGCTCGGCGGCCCGGCGCGAGGGCAGCGCGAGCGACACCATGCCGCCGCGTCCGGCGAGCCGGGCGAGCGCGCGGCTGCGCAGGGCGACGACCTTCGCCCCGTCCTCCAGCGTCAGCGCGCCGGCCACCACGGCCGCGGCGATCTCACCCTGGGAGTGCCCGACGACGGCGTCCGGGACGACACCGTACGCACGCCACAGCCGCGCGAGGGACACCATCACGGCGAAGAGGACCGGCTGCACCACGTCGACGCGGTCCAGGCCGCTGCCGTCGCGCACGACGTCGAGCAGCGACCAGTCGACGTGCGGGGCGAGGGCCTGTGCACAGGCGTCCATGCTGTCGGCGAACTCGGGGCTCTCGTTCAGGAGTTGTCGGGCCATGCCGGTCCACTGCGAGCCCTGTCCCGGGAACATCAGGACGGTGCGGGACTCGTGATCGGCGACACCGCTCACCGTGGGGTCCCCGCCCTCCACCCACTCCTTCAGGGCCGGAAGGAGGCGGTCCCGGCCGCCGACGAGGAGGGCGCGGTGCGGGAAGGCGGTGCGTCCCGCGAGGGAGAGGGCGACGTCCGCCGCGTCGGCCGGGTCCGTCCGGGTCAGTCGGCGGAGCAGGCGCTCGGCCTGGTCGCGCAGGGCGTCGGCGGAGCGGGCCGAGAGGCACCAGGGGACGACCGGAATGGTGCGGGCGCGCTCGGGCCCGTCGGGTCGGGAGTGGGGCTCGGCGGGCCCGGCGGGCTCGGGGGCCTCCTCCAGGACGACGTGGGCGTTGGTGCCGCTGAGCCCGAAGGAGGAGACGCCCGCGCGACGCGGCCTGCCCGTGTCGGGCCACTGCTCGGCCTCGGTCACGAGGGCGACGTCGCCCGCCGTCCAGTCCACGTGGGTGGTGGGCCGTTCGGCGTGGAGCGTTGCCGGGACGGTGGCGCGGCGCAGGGCAAGGACCGTCTTCATGACGCCCGCGACGCCCGAAAGGGCTTGGGTGTGGCCGATGTTGGACTTGAGGGAGCCGATCAGGAGGGGCCGCCCCGCGGGCCGGTCCTGGCCGTACGTGGCGAGGAGCGCCTGGGCCTCGATGGGGTCGCCCAGGGTGGTGCCGGTGCCGTGCGCCTCCACCACGTCGACGTCCGCGCCGGTCAGTCCCGCGTCGGCGAGGGCGGCGCGGATGACGCGCTGCTGGCTGGGTCCGTTGGGGGCCGAGAGACCGTTGCTCGCGCCGTCCTGGTTGACGGCGGAGCCGCGCAGGACGGCGAGGACGGGGTGGCCGTTGCGGCGGGCCTCGCTCAGCCGCTCGACGAGCAGCACCCCGGCTCCCTCGGCCATGCCCATGCCGTCGGCGTCGTCGGAGAACGCCTTGCACCGGCCGTCGGCCGCGAGGCCGCGCTGCCGCGAGAAGCTGATGAGGGCGCCGGGTGTCGCCATCACCGCGACGCCGCCGACCAGGGCCAGCGAGCAGTCCCCGGCGCGCAGCGCGCGGGCTGCCAGGTGCAGGGCGACCAGGGAGGAGGAGCAGGCGGTGTCGACGGTGACCGCGGGTCCCTCCAGACCCAGGGTGTAGGCGACGCGCCCGGAGACGACGCTGGGGGCGCTGCCGGTCAGCAGATGGCCCTCGCCCTGTGCGGAGCGGGCCACCGCGGCGCCGTAGTCGCTGTAGTTGACGCCGGTGAAGACGCCCGTACGGCTGCCGCGCAGCGCCTCCGGGTCCAGGCCCGCGCGTTCCAGGGCCTCCCAGGAGATCTCCAGGAGGAGCCGCTGCTGCGGGTCCATGGCGAGGGCTTCGCGGGGTGAGATGCCGAAGAAGGCCGCGTCGAAGTCGGCGGCGTCGTGCAGGAATCCGCCGTGCCGGGTGGTCGAGGTGCCCGGGTTCTCGGGATCCGGGTCGTAGAGCGCGTCGAGGTCCCAGCCGCGCCCGGCCGGGAATCCGGTGACGGCGTCGCCCCGCTCTGAGAGCAGTCGCCAGAGTTCCTCGGGCGAGGCGACACCGCCGGGGAGGCGGCAGCCCATGGAGACGATGGCGATCGATTCGTCGGCCGCTTCGGAACGGGGGGCCGCCACCGCCGCCACCCCCGCTGCCTCCGCCGTCTCATCCGCCCCGAGCAGGCAGGACTTCAGGTGCGTGGCGAGCGCGGCGGCCGACGGGTGGTCGAAGACGAGGGTCGACGGCAGCCGCAGGCCGGTCGCCTTGTTGAGGCGGTTGCGGAGTTCGACGGCGGTGAGGGAGGCGAAGCCGAGCTCCTGGAACGCCCTGGTGGGCGGTACGGCGTCGGCACGGTCGTGGCCGAGGACGGCGGCGGCGTGGCCGCGGACAAGGTCGAGCAGCAGCCGGTCCCGTTCGACGGGCTGCCGCAGCGCGGTGAGTCGCCTTCGCAGGTCGGATGCGGCCGGGACGTCATCCTCGCCGTGCCCCTCCAGAGCGCGGCGCGCTTCGGGGACGGTGCTCAGGAGCGGACTGGGGCGGCCGGTGGTGAAGACCGGGGCGAACTGCTCCCAGTCGACGTCGGCGACGGTCACGAGCGTCTCGTCGTCGTCGAGGATCTGCTGGAGCGCGGCGAGCGCCCGCTCGGCGTCGATCCGGGGCAGGCCGTGCTCTTCGAGGTTGAAGAGATCGGCATCGGCATCGGCGACGTCGGTGGACGGCGCGCCGTCCGCACCGGCCGGGGGCGCCGCCCGCCAGATGCCCCAGTCGACGGTGGTCGCGCTCAGGCCGCGACCGCGCCGGTACTGGGCGAGGGCGTCGAGGTGGGCGTTGGCCGCGGAGTACGCGCCGTGGTCGCCGCTTCCCCAGACGCCGGCGATCGAGGAGAACATCACGAACGCGTCGAGCTCGCGGTCGAGCAGGGCGTCGAGATGCGCCGCGCCCGCCGCCTTGGCGGCGACGACACGCTCGTACGCCGTCACGGGGATGGTGTCGAGCGGGGCGAGCGCGATGTGCGCGGCGGCGTGCACGACCGCGGTGACGGGTGCGCCGTCCGCTTCGAGCCCGGCGAGGAGCCGTTCGACCTGGTCGCGGTCGGCCAGGTCGCAGGCGGGCATCGCGAGCGTCGCGCCGTACTCGGCCAGCTCCGCACGGAGTGCGCCCGCTCCGGGCACGTCTTCCCCGCGCCGCCCGGGCAGGACCAGGTGGGTGGCGCCGCGGCGGGACAGCCAGCGCGCCAGGTGCGGGCCCAGGGTTCCAGTGCCGCCGGTGAGCAGGACGGTGCCTCGGGGCTTCCAGACACGCGCGGGGCGAACGGGGCGGGGGGCGCGGACGAGACGGCGGGCGTAGAGGCCGGTGGGGCGCACCGCGAGCTGGTCCTCGCCGTCCAGGCCCCCGAGCGCGGCGCAGAGCCGTTCCCCGGCGCGGGCGTCGACCGTGTCCGGCAGGTCGATCAACCCGCCCCAGCGCCGCGGGTGTTCCAGGGCGGCGACCACCCCGGTGCCCCACACCTGCGCCTGCGCGGGCGCGGTGAGCGGATCGCCCGCGCCCGTGGAGACGGCGCCACGGGTGGCGCACCAGAGGGGCGCGGTGACGCCGAGGTCGCCCAGCGCCTGCACGAGCGCGAGGGTCAGAGCCGTACCGGTGGGCAGACCCGGGTGTTGTGCGTGCGGGTGGTCCGCGAGACCGAGAAGGGAGAGAACCCCGGCGAGGGGGCGGCCACCGGTGGCGGTGCTGACGGCAGCGGCGAGACGGGCGCGGCACGCCCCTTCCGCCACCCCACTGCCCACCGTGACCACCTCGGCCCCATGCACCCGAAGCGCCCGCACGACCCCCCGTACCGTCTCGCTCTCCTCGTGGCCTTCCGGTACCAGGACCAGCCACGTGCCCGTGAGCGCGGGTGCCGCCGGGTCGGGGACGGGGTGCCAGTCCACGCGGTAGCGCCAGGCGTCGGTGGAGTCGGAGGGGGCGGAGGAGTCGAGGGACTCACGCTCGACGGGTGACGGCGCGACAGGTGTCAGCCAGTGGCGGCGCTGCTGGAACGGGTACGTGGGCAGGTCGACTCGGCGCGCGCCCCAACCCTCGTACACCTTCCGCCAGTTGACCGGTACGCCGCGCGCCCACAGTTCGGTCGCGGACGTCAGGGCGCGGCGGATGCCGCCCTCGTCGCGGCGCAGGGTGCCGGTGACGACGGCGTCGGGGACGCCCGCCGACTCGACGGTGTCCTGGACCGGCACCGTGAGGACCGGATGCGGGGAGACTTCGAGGAAGACGCCGTGCCCCTGCTCGGCGAGTACGCGGACTGCGGTGTCGAAGCGCACGGTGTGGCGCAGGTTCCGGTACCAGTACCCGGCGTCCATGGCTGTCGTGTCCAGCCGCTCCCCCGTGACGGTGGAGAGGAGCGGGGTGCGTGAGGCGGCCGGAGTGATGTCGGAGAGGGCCGTGAGGATGTCTTCCTCGATACCCTCGACGTGCGCGGAGTGCGAGGCGTAGTCGACGGGGATCGTACGCGCCCGTACGCCGCGCACCGCGCACTGCCCGGTCAGCTCGGCGAGGGCCGCCGCGTCACCGGACACGACGACGGACGCCGGGCCGTTGACCGCCGCGACCGACAGCCGCTCGGCCCAGGGGGCGATCACGTCCTCGGCCCGCTCACGGGACACAGCGAGCGAGACCATGCCGCCGTCGCCCGCGAGCGCGGCGATGGCCCGGCTGCGCAGGGCGACGACCTTCGCCCCGTCCGCCAGGGACAGCGCCCCGGCGACCACCGCCGCGGCGATCTCTCCCTGCGAGTGCCCCACCACGGCGTCCGGTTCGACGCCCCAGGACCGCCACAGGGCGGCCAGCGACACCATCACGGCGAACAGCGCGGGCTGCACCACGTCGACCCGCTCCAGCGGCGCCGCGCCGGGATCGCCGCGTACGACGTCGTGCAGCGACCAGTCCACGAAGGGGGACAGCGCGTCCTCGCAGGCGGCCATGGAGCGGGCGAACTCCGGCGCGCCGTCCAGGAGTTCGCGGCCCATGCCGGGCCACTGCGCACCCTGCCCCGGGAAGAGCATGACGACCCGGCCCGCCCCGGGCTCCGCGAGGCCGGTGACGGCGCCGGCGGCGCTCTCCGGGCCGCGGGCCAGCTCATGGAGCGAGGCGAGGAGTTCATCGCGGTCGGCGGCCGTCACGGCGGCACGGTGCGCGAACGCGGTGCGCGTGGTGGCGAGTGAGTAGCCGATGTCGGCGGGGCGCGCATCCGGGTCCGCGGCGAGGCGCGCCCTGAGGCGTACGGCCTGGTCGCGCAGGGCAGCCGCGGTGCGCCCGGAGAGCAGGCACGGCACGGCGTCCGGCGCGGTGCCCGTGGGCCGCTGCACCGGCTCGGGTTCCGGGGCCTGTTCCAGGATGACGTGGGCGTTGGTGCCGCTCATACCGAAGGAGGAGACGCCCGCGCGGCGCGGACCGCCGGTCCCGGGCCACTGCCTGGCCTCGGTCAAGAGCGCGACGGCGCCCGCGCTCCAGTCCACATGCGGGGTCGGCTCGGTGATGTGGAGGGTGGCGGGCAACACCCCGTGGCGCAGCGCGAGGACCGTCCTGATGACGCCCGCGACCCCGGCGGCGGCCTGGGTGTGACCGATGTTGGACTTCAACGAGCCGAGCCACAGGGGGTGTTCGCCGCGGCGGTCCCGGCCGTAGGTGGCGAGCAGCGCGTCGGCCTCGATGGGGTCACCGAGGGTGGTTCCGGTGCCGTGCGCCTCGACGGCGTCGATGTCGGCGGCGGACAGGCCCGCGTCGGCGAGGGCGTCGTGGATGACGCGCTGCTGGCTGGGGCCGTTCGGCGCGGTGAGGCCGTTGCTGGCGCCGTCCTGGTTGACGGCGGAGCCGCGCAGCACGGCGAGGACGGGGTGGCCGTTGCGGCGGGCGTCCGACAGGCGCTCCAGGAGGAGCATGCCGACGCCCTCGCCCCAGCCGGTGCCGTCGGCGGCGGCCGAGAACGGCTTGCAGCGGCCGTCGGCGGCCATGGCTCCCTGGCGGCTGAACTCGGTGAACACCGACGGCCGCGACATCACGGTCACGCCGCCCGCGAGCGCGAGCGAGCACTCGTCGGCGCGCAGCGCCCGCGCCGCCTGGTGCAGGGCGACGAGCGAGGCCGAGCAGGCGGTGTCGACGGTGACCGCGGGTCCTTCAAGGCCGAGGGTGTAGGCGACGCGGCCGGACATGACGCTCATCGAGTTGCCGGTCATCAGGAAGCCCTGGACGATCTCGGGGGCGCCGGTGCCGAGCTGGGCGTAGCCCTGGTCGATGGCGGCGGCGAACACGCCGGTGCGGGTGGCGCGCAGCGACGCCGGGTCGATGCCCGCGCGCTCGACGGCTTCCCACGCGGCCTGGAGCAGCAGCCGCTGCTGCGGGTCCATCGCGACGGCCTCGTGCGGCGACACGGCGAAGAACTCGGCGTCGAAGTCGGCGGCGCCGTCGAGGAACGCGCCCTGGCAGGGCACCCCGCCCGCGGTGAGCCGGGCGGTGTCCCAGCCGCGGTCGCCGGGCACGCCGGTGACGGTGTCCCGGCCCGCGGCCAGGAGCTCCCACAGCTCCTCGGGGGTACGGACGCCGCCGGGGAAGCGGCAGCTCATCGACACCACGGCGATCGGCTCACGGCCGCGGGCCTCGGCCTCGCGCAGCCGCCTGCGGGTGTCGCGCAGGTCGATGGTGACGCGGTTGAGGTAGTCGCGCAGCTTCTGCTCGTTCTGTTCGCTCACCGGGCCCCTCCGTGGGTGCGTCGGGACGGCGTGGCCCGGACGGGACTCACGTTGGTCTGGACGGGACTCACGAGATGCCCAGCTCCTTGTCGATCAGGTCGAAGATCTCTTCGTTGGTGGCGGACTCGACGGCTTCGGCGGAGTCCGCCCCGCCGTCGGCCCCCGCGGGCTCCGCCGCAGGTTCGAGGCGGGCGAGGGCGCCGCGCAGCCGCCGGGCCAGGTCCGCGCGCCGGTGTGCCCCTTCGGTGCCCGCGTTGGCCAGTTCGGCCGCGAGCGCGTCGAGCCGGTCGAGTTCGGCGGCGCCGGGTGGCGCGGCCGGCGCGGCACCGGCGAGGAGCCGGGCGGCGAGGTGGCGGGCGAGCGCTTCGGGGGTGGGGCGGTCGAAGACGAGGGCGGCCGGCAGCCGGGTCCCGGTCGCCGCCATGAGCCGGTTGCGGAGTTCGACGCCGGTGAGGGAGTCGAAGCCGAGCTCCTTGAACGGCCGCTCCGCACCGATCAGTTCGGTGGAGGCGTGGCCGAGGACGGCGGCGGCGTTGCCGCGCACCAGGTCGAGCAGGGCCCGGTGCGCCTCGGCGGGCGACAGGCCGCCCAGCTGTTCGGCGAGCGAGGGTCCGGCGGGCGCGGTGGTGGCCGCGGGCGCGGCGCCCTTGCGCGCCGCGCCGCGCACGAGGCCGCTGAGCAGTGGCGGCAGTGGGGTGCCCGTGGCGGCCGCCGCGCGCAGTGCGGCCGGGTCGACATCGGCGGCCAGTACGTGCGGCTGCGCCGCGCTCAGAGCGGCGTCGAGCAGCGCGAGGGCCGCTGCGGTGGACAGGGCGCCGACGCCGCCCCGCGCCATCTTCCGCACGTCGGCGTCGGTGAGGTGCGCGGTCAGGGCGCTGCGCTCCTCCCACATGCCCCACGCGATGGACACGGCGGGCAGCCCTTCGGCGCGGCGGCGTGCGGCGAGCGCGTCGAGCGCGGCGTTGGCTGCGGCGTAGTTGGCCTGTCCGGCGGCGCCGAGCAGGGCGGCGCCGGACGAGAACAGGACGAAGGCGGCCAGGTCGTGCTCTCGGGTCAGCTCGTGCAGGGCGAGCGCGGCGTCCGCCTTGGGCCGCAGGACGCGGGTGAGCTGCTCCGGTGTGAGCGCGGTGAGGGTGGCGTCGTCGAGGACTCCGGCGGCGTGCACGACACCGGTGAGCGGGTGCGACCGGGGCACGCCCGCGAGAAGGTCGCCGAGGGCGGCGCGGTCGGTCGCGTCGCACGGCTCGACGGTCACCTCGGCGCCCGCATCGCGCAGTTCGCGTAGGAGCTGTCCGGCCCCCGGGGCGTCCGCGCCGAGGCGCCCCGTCAGCAGCAGACGGCGTACGCCGTGGGCGGTGACCAGGTGGCGGGCGACGAGTCCGCCGAGGGTGCCGGTGCCGCCGGTGATCAGCACGGTGCCGTCCGGGTCGAGGGGCGCGGGCAGTGTGAGGACGTTCTTGCCGATGTGCCGGGACTGGCTCAGGTGGCGGAACGCCCGCGGTGCCTGGCGCAGGTCCCAGCAGGTGAGCGGCAGCGGCGTCAGGGCGCCCCGCTCGAACAGGGACAGGATCTCGGCGAGCATGGCGCCGACCCGCTCCGCTCCGGCCTCCATCAGGTCGAAGGCCCGGTAGTGGACACCGGGGTGGTCGCGCGCCACGTCGTCGGCGTCGCGTACGTCGGTCTTGCCCATCTCCACGAACCGGCCCCCGCGCGGAAGCAGCGCCAGTGACGCGTCGACGAACTCCCGTGCCAGGCAGTCGAGTACGACGTCCACGCCCCGGCCGCCGCTGACACCGAGGAAGCGGTCGGCGAAGTCGACGGTGCGCGTGGAGGCGATGTGGTCGTCGGCCAGACCTGCCGCCCGCAGCACGTCCTGCTTGGCGGGGCTCGCCGTCCCGTACACCTCGGCTCCGGCGTACCGGGCGAGCTGGACGGCGGCCATGCCGACGCCGCCTGCCGCCGCGTGCACGAGGACCGACTGGCCGCGCCGCAGCCCGCCGAGGTCGAACAGGCCGTAGTACGCGGTGAGGAAGGCGATCGGCACCGACGCGGCCTGCGCGAAGGTCCAGCCGGCCGGGATCCGGGCGAGGGTGCGCCGGTCGGCGACGGCGGTCGGCCCGAAGGCACCGCCGAACACGCCCATCACCCGGTCCCCCGGAGCCAGATCGCCGACGTCCGCGCCGACCTCGAGGACGACTCCTGCGCCCTCGCTGCCGAGCGTCGTCTGGTCGGGGTCGAGCCCGAGGGAGACCACCACGTCGTGGAAGTTGAGGCCCGCCGCCCGCACGGCGACACGCACCTGGCCCGCGCCGAGCGGGGCGAGCGCGTCGGGCGCGGGGACGGTCGTGAGCCCGTCGACCGTGCCGTCCCCGGACAGGGCGATCCGCCAGCCGTCCGCACCGTCGGGGGGCGGCGGCAGGGTGTCCCGGCCGGGCCCCGCGGTCAGGCGCGGCACGAGGATCTCCCCGGCGCGCACGGCGACGTGGGGTTCGCCCGAGGCGAGCGCGGCGGGCAGGGCGGCCCGCGACTCCGGGCGGCCGTCCAGGTCCACGAGCAGGAATCGGCCCGGGTGTTCGACCTGCGCCGTCCGCAGGAGGCCACCGGTACCGGACCGCGTCCAGTCCGCCACCCGGTCGCCGGGCCCCGTGCTCACCGCGCCCTGGGTGACGACGGCGAGAACGGAGCCGTCGAACCGCTCGTCGGCCAGCCATTCCTGTACGAGGGCGAGGCATTCGGCGGTGACGGCGTGGAACTCCGCGCCGCTGTCCCGGCCTTCGGCCCCCGTGCTCTGCGCGGCGTTCCCTCGCGGGCAGTCGGCGACGACCAGGGCGGGCACGGGGCTGTCCGGTTCGGCGCGCAGGGCAGCCAGGTCGCCCCAGTCGGGCGTCGGCGAAAGGCCGTCGGCGTCCGGCGCGGGCTCCAAGGCCACCCAGTCCACCCGGTGCAGCCCGTCCCGCCCGTCTCCCGCACGCGGCGAGCCACCCACAGAAGCGGGCCGCAGGGCGAGCGAACCGGCCGAGAGGACCTCCTGCCCCGCGAGGTCGTACACGGTCAGGGCGACGGCGTCAGGACCCTCGGCGGTGAGCCTGACCCGTACGGCGGTGGCCCCCGTGGCGTGCGCGGTCACGTCGTTCCAGCTGAACGGCAGACGTGCGGTGTCGTCACTGGCGGGCAGCAGGGCGGCGCTCTGCAGGGCGGCGTCCAGGAGCGCCGGGTGCAGGCGGTACCCGGGGGCGTCGGCGTGCTGGCGCTCGTCCAGGACGAGTTCGGCGCAGATCTCGCCGTCCCTGGCCCAGGCGGCACGGAGCCCCTGGAACGTGGGCCCGTACGTGTATCCGGCCGCCGCGAACCGCTCGTAGAGGTCCCCGATGTCCACGGCCTCGGCCCCGGGTGGCGGCCAGGCGACGAGGGCGGGCCCTGCGGGGCGGATGGCGGGGGCGACGGTTCCGGTGGCGTGGGCGGTCCACACGGGGGCGTCCCCGGAATCCGGCTCGGTCTCCCGCTCCGTACGCGAGAAGAGGCCGAGCGCCCGTCGCCCCTCACCGTCGGGCGCCCCGAGCCGCACCTGAATGTGCACGGCGCCCTCTTCGGGCAGCAGGAGCGGTGCGGACAGGGTGAGTTCGTCCACCGTGGCGCAGCCGGCTTCGGCGGCGGCCCGCAGCGCGAGCTCCAGGAAGGCGGTGCCGGGCAACAGGACGGCGCCTTGGACCGCGTGCTCGGCGAGCCACGGATGCGTACGCCGCGAAAGCCGCCCCGTGCACAGGAGTTCACCCGTGTCGGCGATCTCCACGGCGGCGCCCAGGAGCGGATGCCCTGTCGTGCCGAGCCCCGCGGAGGCGACGTCCCAGCTGGTGGTCGGGACGTCCAGCCAGAGACGGCGCTCCTGGAAGGGGTAGGTGGGCAGGTCGGTACGGACGGCACCAGTTCCCTCGAAGACGGCCGACCAGTCGACCGCGAGGCCGTGCACGTGGGCCTGCCCCACAGCGAGCAGCATCCGCTGAAGGCCGCCTTCGTCCCGACGCAGCGTGCCCAGGACCACGCCACTCGCCCCGGCCGCCTCCAGCGTCTCCTCGACCGCCATGGTCAGCACCGGGTGCGGGCTCACCTCGATGAAGGCGCCGAAGCCGTCGGCAGCCAAGGTGCGGACGGCCGACTCGAAGCCGACGGTGCGGCGCAGGTTCGTGTACCAGTACGCGGCGTCCATCTCCGAGGTGTCCAGCCACTCCCCCGTCACGGTCGAGAACAGCGGGACGTCACCGGGGGCCGCCTCGACCCCTTCAAGGGCCTCCCTCAACTCCGCCTCGATCTGCTCCACATGCGTCGAGTGCGAGGCGTAGTCCACGTCGATGCGGCGGGCCCGTACCCCGTCGGCCGCACAGCTGTACAGGAACTCCTCCAGGGCGTCGGAGTCGCCCGACACCACCACGGCCGAGGGTCCGTTGACGGCGGCCAACGACAGCCGCCCGCCCCAGGCGGTCAGCCGCTCCTCCACCGCGGTGGACGACAGCGCCACCGAGACCATCCCGCCGCGCCCGGCGAGGCGCACGATGGCCCGGCTGCGCAGGGCGACGACCTTCGCTCCGTCCGCCAGGGACAGCCCACCGGCCACCACCGCTGCCGCGATCTCCCCCTGGGAGTGCCCGACGACGGCATCGGGCGCGACACCGTACGAGCGCCACAGCCTCGCCAGCGACACCATCACCGCGAACAGCACCGGCTGGACCACGTCCACCCGCTCAAGCCCCTCGCCCGAGCGCACGGTGTCGAGCAGCGGCCACTGCGTGTACGGAGCGAGCGCCGCCTCGCACTCCGCCATGAACCCGGCGAACTCCGCCGACGCGTCGAGCAGTTCACCAGCCATGCCCACCCACTGCGCGCCCTGCCCCGGGAACACGAACACCGTGCCGTCGGGCACCTGCGCCTTCGCCGTCACGACCTGCGGCGAGGGCTCTCCGGACGCCAACGCGCGCACAGCCTGCATCAGTTGCTGCCGGTCTCCGACCACCACGGCCCGGTACTCGTGGAGCGCCCGGGTCACCGCCAGCGAAAGGCCCACGTCACCGACGTGGACGACGTCCTCGCCGCACACCTCGAGCAGTCGCGCGGCCTGCTCCCGCAACGCCTGCGGCGACTTCGCCGAGAGCACCCACGGCACCGGCACCGGCGTCCGCGGCTCGGACGCCCGCGCGGCGGTGTCCTCCGGCACCTGCTCCAGAATCACGTGCGCGTTCGTCCCGCTCACGCCGAACGACGACACCCCGGCCCGGCGCGGCCCGCCGGCGGCGTCCCACGCGCGCGCCTCGGCGAGCAGCCGCACGTCCCCTGCCGTCCAGTCGACCTGAGGGGTCGGTTCGTCGACGTGGAGGGTCTGCGGCAGCGTCCCGTGCCGCATCGCGAGGACCATCTTCATCACCCCGGCGACACCGGCCGCCGCGGAGGTGTGGCCGATGTTGGACTTCAGGGAACCCAGCCACAACGGCCGCCCCTCCGGACGCCCCTGCCCGTATGTGGCGAGCAGCGCCTGCGCCTCGATCGGGTCTCCGAGCTTGGTTCCGGTGCCATGCGCCTCCACCGCGTCCACGTCCTTCGCCGACAGACCCGCGTCCGCGAGCGCCGCGCGGATCACCCGCTGCTGGCTCGGCCCGTTCGGGGCCGTCAGGCCGTTGCTCGCCCCGTCCTGGTTCACCGCGCTCCCCCGCACCACCGCAAGCACCGGGTGGCCATTGCGCCGGGCATCCGACAGCCGCTCCAGGAGCAGGATTCCGGCGCCTTCGCCGAAGCCGGTGCCGTCCGCGCCCGCGGCGAAGGACTTGCAGCGGCCGTCGGCCGCGAGGCCGCCCTGGCGGCTGAACTCGACGAAGAGTTCGGGGCTGGACATCACGGTGACCCCGCCCGCGAGCGCGAGAGCGCACTCGCCGCGGCGCAGCGACTGCACCGCTGTGTGCAGGGCCACGAGCGAGGAGGAGCACGCCGTGTCGATGGTGAGGGCGGGGCCTTCGAGGCCGAAGGCGTAAGCGATGCGGCCGGACACGACGCTGCCGGAGTTGCCGGTGCCCAGGAAGCCCTCGACGTCCTCGGGGATGTGCGGAAGGAGCCGTACCGCGTAGTCCTGCTGCATCAGACCGATGAAGACGCCCGCGGGGGTGCCGCGCACCGCGGCCGGGTCGATGCCTGCACGTTCGAACGTCTCCCAGGTGAGGGTGAGCAGGAGGCGCTGCTGCGGGTCCATGGCGATCGCCTCGCGGGGCGAGATGCCGAAGAAGTCGGGGTCGAAGTCGCCGGCGCCGGCGAGGAATCCGCCTTCGCGCACGTACGAGGTGCCGGTGTGTGCGGGGTCGGGGTCGTAGAGCGTGTCGAGGTCCCAGCCGCGGTCGGTGGGAAAGGCGGAGATGCCGTCGCCGCCGGACGCGACGAGCCGCCACAGGTCGTCGGGGGTGCGGACGGCTCCGGGGAAGCGGCAGCCCATCGCGACGATCGCGATCGGTTCGTCCGCGGACGACGCGGTCGCGGTGGCTCCGGAGCCCGCCCCGGCGGGTTCGGGGCCCGTCCCGCCGAGTTCGTCGCGCAGGTGCGCCGCGAGCGCCTGCGGTGACGGGTGGTCGAAGACCAGCGTGGCGGGCAGCCGCAGGCCGGTGGCGGCGTTCAGACGGTTGCGCAGTTCGACGGAGGCGAGCGAGTCGAAGCCGAGGTCGCGGAAGGCGCGTGCCGGTACGACCGCGCTGTCGGAGGTGTGGCCGAGTACGGCCGCGGCCTGCGCGCACACCAACTGGACGAGCGTGCGCAGGCGTTCGGCCTCCGGCAGGGCGGCAAGGCGCTCGGGCAGTGCGGCGTCGGTGCCGCCGGGCCGCACGGCGGCGGCCGTGGGCCTGCGTACGGGTACGCGTACGAGCGAGCGCAGGAGCGGAGGCACGGCCTCCCCCTCGGCGGCCCGGGCCCGCAGTGCGCGCGCGTCGAGCCGGAGCGGCAGCAGCGCCGGGGCGTCGACGGTGAGGGCGGCGTCGAGGAGCGCGAGGCCCTCGTCGGTGGTGAGCGGCGGCATGCCGGAGCGGGCCAGCCGGCGCAGGTCGGCGTCGTCGAGGTGGCCGGTCAGGGTGGAGCGCTGCTCCCAGAGGGTCCAGGCGAGGGAGTGCGCGGGCAGGCCTTCGGCGTGGCGGTGCTGGGCGAGGGCGTCCAGGTAGGCGTTGGCCGCTGCGTAGTTGCCCTGTCCGGGGCCGCCGAAGGTGCCCGCGGCGGAGGAGAAGAGGACGAAGGCCCGCAGTTCCTTGTCGCGGGTGAGCTCGTGCAGGTGCAGGGCGGCGTCGGCCTTGGGGCGCAGCACCGTGTCGACGCGGTCGGGCGTGAGGGAGGTGATGACGCCGTCGTCGAGGGCGCCCGCGGCGTGTACGACGGCTGTCAGGGGGTGGTCGGCGGGGATGCCGTCGAGGAGGGCGGCGAGCCCGTCCCGGTCGGCGGCGTCGCAGGCGGCGACGGTGACGTGGGCGCCGAGCGCGGTGAGTTCCTCGGCGATCTCCGCGGCGCCCGGCGCGTCGGGGCCGCGTCGCCCGGCGAGGAGGAGGTGACGGACGCCGTGCCGGGCAACGAGGTGGCGGGCCACGCGGGAGCCGAGCAGTCCGGTGCCGCCGGTGACGAGGACGGTGCCGTCGGGGTCGAGAGTGACCGGGGCCGGGTCGGTGGCGGGGACCTTGGCGAGGCGGGGGGTGAGGGCCCTGTCGCCCCGTACGGCAAGTTGCTGTTCCCCGCTCGTGAGCGCCGCTGCGACGGTCTGCGGCGCCGCCTCTTCGTCGAGGTCCACGAGGACGAAGCGGCCGGGATGTTCGGACTGGGCGGAACGCACCAGGCCCCACACGGCCGCGCGGGCCGGATCGGTGGGCGCGTCACCGACGGCGTCCCCGGTGACGACGGCGCCCCGGGTGACCAGGACGAGCCGCGTGTCGGCGAGACGCTCGTCGGCGAGCCAGGTCCGGAGGATTTCCAGCGCCCGGTGGACGGCGGTGTGCACGCCGTCCGGGTCGGTGTCGGCAGGCCGGTCCTGAGGTGCGAAAGTCCGGTCCTGAGGTGCGAACACGAGCTGCGGAGGTGCTGTGCCCGCGTCGAGGGCGGTGATGAGTGCAGCGGTGTCGGGGTAGGCGGTCGACGTCGGCAGGCTGCTGTTGTCGGGGCCGATGACTGCCCAGTCGGTGCCCACCGGAGCGGGTGGGCAGGTGAGGGGGGTCCACTCCACCTGGAACAGCGAGTCGTGGTGGGTGCGGGTCGTGAGGGCGTCAGGTGCGGCCGGGCGCAGGGTCAGGGCCTGAACGGTGGCGACGGGGTTTCCGTTGGCGTCGGTGACGTCGAGTGTGAGAGTGTCCGGCGCGGTCCGGGTCAGGCGGACGCGCAGTGCGGTGGCGCCCGACGCGTGCAGGGTGACGCCCGACCAGACGAACGGCATGCGGCCGCCGTCGTTCCCCGCGTCGTCGGCGGTGAGTCCGCTGGCGTGCAGAGCGGCGTCGAGCAGCGCCGGATGCAGGGCGAACTGCCCGGCGTCCTGGTGGAGTTCGGGCGGAAGCTCCGCTTCGGCGCACAGGTCGTCGCCGAGCCGCCACGCCGCCGTGAGTCCCTGGAAGGCGGGCCCGTAGGCGAAGCCGCCCTCGGCGTAGCGCGCGTACATGCCGTCGAGGTCGACGGGGTCGGCGCCGGGCGGGGGCCAGACAGCCCGGGTGTCGTGGGCCGGGGCGGGGGCCGCCGGGGCGAGGATGCCGGTGGCGTGGCGGGTCCACTCCTCGTCCGTGTCCGGGTCGTCGGGCCGCGCGTGCAGGGCGAGGGTGCGGGTGCCGTCGGCGGCCGGTGCGCCGACGGTCAGGCGCAGCACGACGCCGCCGTCCGGGGGCAGCGTCAGGGGGGCTTCGAGGGTGAGGTCGTCGACGCGGGAGCAGCCGGTGCGGTCGCCCGCGAGGACGGCGAGTTCCAGGAATGCGGTGCCGGGCAGCAGGGCGTCACCCTGGACGGTGTGGTCGGCGAGCCAGGGATGGGTGCGGAGCGAGAGTCGCCCCGTGAACAGCAGGCTGTCGCTGTCGGCGAGCGCGACGACGGCACCGAGGAGCGGGTGCCCCGAGGGGTCCAGGCCCAGTGAGGCGGCGTCGCCCGCGGGCGCTCCTGAGTCCTCCAGCCAGTAGCGCTCCCGCTGGAAGGCGTACGTGGGCAGGTCGGCGCGGCGGGGGTTCTGCGGGGTGAGGGCGGCGTCCCAGTCGACGTGGACGCCTCGCACGTGTAGTTCGGTGAGCGCGGTGAGCAGGCGGCGCGGGCCGCCGTCGTCGCGGCGCAGCGTGCCGAGGGCGAGGGCGTCGGTGCCGGCGGCGGCAGCGGTGTCCTGGAGGGCGGCGGTCAGCACGGGGTGCGGGCTGACCTCGATGAGCACGCGGTGGCCGTCGGCCAGCAGGGCCCGCGTGGCCTGCTCGAACTCGACGGTGTGGCGGAGGTTGTCGTACCAGTAGGCGGCGTCGAGGCGCTCGGTGTCCAGGAGGCCGCCGGTGACGGTCGAGTAGAAGGGCACGTCGGCCGGGCGTGGCGCGATGTCCGCCAGCGCCTCGGACAGCTCGGCGCGGATCCGCTCGACGTGCGGGCCGTGCGAGGCGTAGTCGACGGGGATGGTGCGGGCCCGTACGCCGTCGGCTTCGAGGGCGGCGAGGAGCTCGGCCAGGGCCTCGGGGGCACCGGAGACGACGGCCGACTCGGGGCCGTTCACGGCGGCGAGCGCGAGCCGCCCGCCCCAGGGCGCGACCCGTTCCCGTACCCGGTCGGCGGGCAGCGACACCGACGCCATGCCGCCGTGCCCGGCCAGCGCCCGCAGCGCCCTCGCGCGCAGGGCGACGACCTTCGCGGCGTCGTCGAGGGTGAGGGCCCCGGCGACACAGGCCGCGGCTATCTCCCCCTGGCTGTGCCCGGCCACGGCCGCGGGCTCGACACCGTGGGCGCGCCACACCTGGGCGAGGGAGACCATCACCGCGAACAGAGCGGGCTGCACGACGTCCACGCGGTCGAACCCCGGGGCGCCGGGGGCGCCGCGGACCACGTCGAGGAGTGCGAAGTCGGTGTACGGGGCGAGGGCGTCGGCGCACTGGGCGAGGCGGGCGGCGAACTCCGGTGAGGTGTCCAGGAGTTCACGGGCCATGCCGGGCCACTGGGAGCCCTGGCCTGGGAAGACGAAGGCGACGGCCTCGCCGGTGCGGGCGGCGGCGCGCACGATGCCGGGCGGCAGCGGGTCGGCGTCGCGGGCGAGCGCGTCGAGCCCGTCGAGCAGCGCCTGACGGTCCTCGACGACGAGGGCGGCCCGGTACTCGTGCGCGGCCCGGCCCGTCGCCAGGGTGTGGGCGATGTCCGGCAGACGCAGGCCGGGGTGGTCCGCCAGGTGGGCGCGCAGGGTGGCCGCCTGGGCGCGCAGGGCGTCGCCGCCGCGCGCGGAGACGACGCAGGGCACGGGGCCGGAGTACTCGTCGGCGGGCGGCGGCTCCTCGCTGAGCGGCGGCTCCTCGGCGGGCTCGGCCTGTTCGAGGACGACGTGGCCATTGGTGCCGCTGACGCCGAAGGAGGACACGGCGGCGCGGCGCGGACGCCCCGTCGCGGGCCAGTCGATGGTGTCCGTGACCAGCTTCAGCGATCCCGTGGACCAGTCGACCTGCGGGGTGAGGTCCGTGCCGTGCAGGGACGGCGGCACCACGCCGCGCCGCATGGCGAGGATCATCTTGATGACGCCGCCCACACCCGCGGCGGCCTGGGTGTGGCCGATGTTGGACTTCAACGAGCCGATCAGCAGCGGCCGTTCGGCAGTGTGCTCACGGCCGTACGTGGCGAGGAGCGCCTGCGCCTCGATGGGGTCGCCGAGCGGGGTGCCGGTGCCGTGCGCCTCCACGACGTCGACGTCCGCCGCCGTCAGCCGGGCGTGCGCGAGGGCCTGGCGGATGACGCGCTGCTGGGAGGGCCCGTTGGGCGCGGTGAGGCGGCTGCTCGCGCCGTCCTGGTTGACGGCGGAGCCGCGTACGAGCGCGAGCACCGGGTGGCCGTTCCTGCGGGCCTCCGACAGGCGCTCGAGGAGGAGCATGCCGACGCCCTCGCCCCAGCCGGTGCCGTCGGCGGCGGCCGAGAAGGACTTGCAGCGCCCGTCGGCGGCGAGACCGTTCTGCCGGCTCATCTCCACGAACGGCACCGGCGTGGACATCACCATGGCGCCGCCGGCGAGCGCGAGCGTGCAGTCGCCCTGCCGCAGCGCCTGGCAGGCCAGGTGGAGGGCGACCAGGGACGACGAGCAGGCGGTGTCGACGGAGACGGCGGGGCCTTCGAGGCCGAAGGTGTAGGCGATGCGGCCGGACGCGACGCTGTCGGAGCTGCCGTTGCCGAGGTAGCCCCGGACGTCGTCGGGCACCTGGCGCAGCCGGACCGCGTAGTCCTGGTACATCACCCCGGCGAAGACGCCGGTGCGGCTGCCGCGCAGGGTGTGCGGGTCGATCCCGGCGCGTTCGAACGTCTCCCAGGTGGTCTCCAGGAAGAGCCGCTGCTGCGGGTCCATGGCGAGGGCCTCGCGCGGCGAGATCCCGAAGAAGCCGGGGTCGAATCCCGCGACGTCGTCGAGGAAGCCGCCCTCGGCGCTGTACGTGGTCCCGGGGCGCTCCCCCGCCGGGTCGTGCAGAGCGGCCAGGTCCCAGCCGCGGTCGGCGGGGAAGGGCGTGATCGCGTCGGTGCCCGTCGAGACGAGGTGCCACAGGTCTTCGGGGGTGCGCACACCGCCGGGGTAGCGGCAGCCCATCGCGACGACGGCGACGGGTTCCCGGTCCTTGGCCTCGGCCTCGCCGAGGCGCTGCTTGGTCCGGTGCAGGTCGGCTGCCACCCGCTTGAGATAGTCGCGCAGCTTGTCGTCATTCACCGTGCATCGTCACCTTTGGTACGCGGGGCGGGCGGGGGGCGTCCGGGCTGGGGGGCTACGTCATGGCCCGCCGAGTTCGCTGTCGATGAAGTCGAAGAGCTCGTCGTCGGTGGAGCCCATGCGGTCCTCGACGGCCTCCGTTTCGGGGCCGGCGTCGGGGCGCAGCGTCTCCAGGAGGTCCTGGAGCCGGGCCGTGAGGGCGGTGCGTGCCCCGTCGTCGTGCACTGTGTCGCGCATCACGGCTTCCAGGCGGTCGAGTTCGGCGAGGACCGCGGGGGCGGGTCCGCCCGTGCCGCTTACGGGGGCGATCTCCTCGGCGAGGTGGCGGGCGACCGCGGCGGCCGTGGGGTGGTCGAAGAGCAGGGTCGCGGGCAGGGGCAGGCCGGTCGCGGCCCGCAGCCGGTTGCGCAGCTCCACGGCGGTCAGTGAGTCGAACCCGAGGTCGAGCAGTGGCAGCTCGGCGCCGACGGCGACCGGGTCGGGGAAGCCGAGAATCAGCGCGGCATGGGTGCGGACCACGTCGACGAGGACCCGCTCGCGCTGCGCCGGGGGCAGGCCCGTCAGGCGCTGGCGCAGCGCATCCGCGGCGTCGGGTCCTGGCCCTTCGCCCGCCGCGGCCCGCCGTACGGGGGTGCGGACGAGCCCGCGCAGGAAGGCGGGCACCCCACCCGCGGCGGCCTGTTCGGCGAGGGCGCGGGTGTCCAGGCGCAGTGGCAGGAGAGCGGGCGCGTCCAGGGCGGTGGCCGTGTCGAAGAGGGCGACGCCGTCGGCCGGTGTGAAGGCGACGATGCCGCCGCGGGCGATGCGGGCGAGGTCGGCCTCGCCGAGGTGCCCGGTCATGCCGCCGCCGGTGGACCACAGGCCCCAGGCCAGCGAGGCGCCGGGCAGGCCGCGGGCGCGCCGCCGGTGGGCGAGGGCGTCGAGGAAGGCGTTGGCGGCCGCGTAGTTGGCCTGGCCCATGCCGCCGAAGACACCGGCGATGGAGGAGAACACGACGAACGCGGTGAGATCCTGGTCGGCGGTCAGCTCGTGCAGGTTGACGGCGGCGTCGACCTTCGGGCGCAGCACGCGGTGCAGCTGCTCGGGCGTCATGTCGGCGACCACTCCGTCGTCGATGACGCCCGCGGTGTGCACGACACCGCGCAGCGGATGCTCCAGGGAGTCCAGGAGCTTCTCCAGGGCTTCCCGGTCGGCGGCGTCGCAGGCGACGATCTCGGCGTCCGCGCCCAACGTGGCCAAGTCGTCGAGGAGTTCGTCCGCGCCGTCGGCATCGGGCCCGCTGCGGCTGGCGAGCAGCAGGTGCCGTACGCCGTGCTCGCCCGCGAGGTGGCGGGCGACCAGGGCGCCGATGGAGCCGGTGCCGCCGGTGATCAGGACGGTGCCGTCGGGGTCCCAGGGGGTTTCGCCCGTCGGCAGGGAGGCGGGGACGCGGGCCAGCCGGGCCGTGTGCACCTGCCCGCGGCGCAGCGCGAGTTGGGGCTCGCCCGTGGCGAGTGCCGCGGTCAGGGCGGCGCGTGAGGCCGCGTCGCCGTCGGTGTCGACGAGTACGAACCGGTCGGGGTGCTCGGTCTGCGCGGAACGGACCAGGCCCCACACGGCGGCGTGTGCCGGGTCGGGCACGTCGTCGTCGGGATCGACGGGGACGCCGCCCTCGGTGACGAGGGCCAGCCGCGCCCCTTCGAAGCGCTCGTCGGCGAGCCATGCCCGCACCAACTCAAGTACATGAGCCGTGAGTTCGTGCGCGCACCGGGCCGGATCATCGCCTTCCGAGCCCGGCAGGGCGGTCAGCACGAGGCCCGGCACCTCGGCGCCCGCGTCGATCGCCGCGCCCAGGGCGGTGAGGTCCGCGTGGACCGGCGCGAGGCCGGCGAAGTCGTCCCCGAGCCCGGCCACGGACCCGGGCGCGTCCGCGGCGGTCGTCGCGACGGGCCACTCCAGACGGAACATGTCCTCGTACGCTCCCGTGCGGGACCCGGCGCCCGTACGGGACTCCTGGATCCGCTCGGCCGTCACCGGCCTGAGCACCAGGGAGCGGGCGGAGGCGACCGGAGCCCCCGTGGGGTCGGCGACCGTGAGGGCGACGGCGTCGCGCCCCGTGGGCGTCATGCGCAGCCGCAGGGCCGCCGCACCCGACGCGTGCAGCCGCACGCCGCTCCAGGAGAACGGCAGCCAGCCCTGGTCGCTGCCTTCGAGTACGCCGAAGGCCAGCGAGTGCAGCACGCTGTCGAGGAGCGCCGGGTGCAGGCCGTAGCGGCCCGCGTCCGGCTGCTGCTCCTCGGGCAGCCGCGCCTCCGCGTAGATGTCGGCGCCCAGGCGCCAGGCGGCGTGCAGGCCCTGGAAGGCGGGCCCGTAGGCGAAGCCGCCCTCGGCGAGGCGCTCGTAGAGGTCGTCGACGTCGAGGGGTTCGGCTCCGGCGGGCGGCCACGCGGTGAGGTCGTCGGTCCGCGTCGGCGGGCCGTCGCCGAGGCGACCGCTCGCATGCCGGGTCCAGGGCTCGTCGGGTGCGGCGTGCTCGGGCCGCGCGTGGACGGCGAAGGCCCGCCCGCCGGTCGCGTCGGGTGCCTGGACGGCGAGCTGGAGGGTGACGGCGCCGCACTCGGGCAGGGTCAGCGGTGCTTCCAGGGTGAGTTCTTCGACCTCGGCGCAGCCGGTCAGGTCGCCCGCGTGGACGGCGAGTTCGAGGAAGGCCGTGGCGGGGAACAGCGCGACGCCGAGGACGGCGTGGTCGGCGAGCCAGGGGTGGGCGGCCACGGACAGCCGGCCGGTGAACAGGTGGCCACCGGTGTCGGCGAGCGGCGAGCCCGCGCCGAGCAGCGGGTGCGCGGACGGCAGGAGGCCCGCCGCGGGCATGTCGCTCGCCGCCGGGGTGGGCGGGAGCCAGTAGCGGGAGCGCTGGAAGGCGTACGTGGGCAGCGCGACGGGGGCGTCCGGTACGTCGGCGAAGAGCGGTGCCCAGTCGACGCGCACGCCGTGGACGTGCAGGCGGGCCAGGGCGGCGGTGAGCGCGGCGGGCTCCGTTGCGTCCTTGCGCAGCAGCGGCACCGATACGACGTCGTCGGCGGCCCCGGTCAGGCAGTCGGGACCGAGCGCGGCCAGGGCGCCGTCGGGTCCGAGGTCGACCAGGGCGGTGGCTCCTTGGGCCTCCAGGGTGCGTACGACGTCGTGGAAGCGGACGGTGGACCTGACGTGGCGGACCCAGTGGCCGGGGTCGCACAGTTCCTCGGCGGTGGCGACCGCGCCCGTCAGGTCGGAGACGACGGGGATCTTCGCCTCGTGATAGGCCACCTGCTCGGCCACGGCACGGAAGTCGGCGAGCATGCCGTCCATGTGCGGGGAGTGGAAGGCGTGGCTGACGGTGAGCCGCCGGGTCTTGGCGCCCTTGCCGCGCCAGTGCGCGGCGATCTCCTCGACGGCCGCGGCGTCGCCGGACAGGACGGTCGCGGCGGGCCCGTTGACGGCCGCGACCGCGATTTCGCTCTCCCTGCCCGCCAGTTGGGGCAGCAACTCCGCCTCGGGGACGGTGAGCGCGATCATCGCGCCGCCGTCGGGCATGGCCTGCATCAGGCGGCCCCGGGCGGCCACCAGGGCGGCGGCGTCGGGGAGCGAGAACACTCCGGCGACGTGCGCGGCGGCCAGCTGCCCCACGGAGTGCCCGGTGACGAGGTCGGGCCGCACCCCGTACGACTCGACGAGCCGGTGCAGGGCGACGCCCAGGGCGAAGAGGGCGGGCTGGGTGTAGGCCGTGGTGTCGAGCAGCGCCGCGTCGGGGCTGCCCGGCGCGGCGTGGACGACGTCGCGCAGCGGCCGGTCCAGGATCGGGGTGAACTCCGCGCACACCGCGTCGAAGGCATCGGCGAACACCGGGAAACGGGCCAGGAGTTCGGCACCCATGCCGAGGCGCTGGCTGCCCTGGCCCGGGAACAGGAAGGCGGTCTTGCCGCCCCGCCCGGCGATGCCCGTGATCACGTCGGGCGACGCGGTGCCGTCGGCGAGCGCGGTCAGGGCGGCCTCGAACGCGTCCCGGTCGGCGCCGAAGAGGACGGCCCGGTGCTCGAAGGAGCTGCGGCCGGTGGCCAGGCCCTTCGCGACGGCGTCGGGGTCGGGCGGCGCGGGGTCGGCGGTGACGCGGTCGAGGAGGCGGCGGGCCTGCGCGCGCAGGGCGCCTTCGCCCCGGCCGGAGAGCAGCCAGGGCGGGCGGGGGCCGCTCGGCGGTGCCGCGGCGGGCACCGGAGGGGCGGGGACGTGTTCCAGGATGGTGTGGGCGTTGGTGCCGCTGACGCCGAAGGACGACACGGCGGCGCGGCGCGGGCGGTCGCCGTCGGGCCAGGCGGTGTTCTCGGTGGGCACCCGTACATGGCCCGCGGACCAGTCCACGTACGGCGTCGGCTCGTCGATGTGGAGGGTCGCCGGGAGCGTCCCGTGCCGCATGGCGAGGACCATCTTGATGATCCCGGCGATGCCCGCGGCGGCCTGGCTGTGCCCGATGTTGGACTTCAGCGACCCGACGAGCAGCGGCCGTTCGGCGGGGCGCTGCCCGTACGTGGCGAGCAGGGCCTGCGCCTCGATGGGGTCGCCGAGTTTCGTACCGGTGCCGTGCGCCTCCACGGCGTCGATGTCGCCGGGGGCCAGGCCCGCGCCGGCGAGGGCCTGGCGGATGACGCGTTGCTGGGAGGGTCCGTTCGGGGCGGTGAGGCCGTTGCTCGCGCCGTCCTGGTTGACGGCGGAGCCGCGGACGAGTGCGAGCACCGGGTGGCCGTTCCTGCGGGCGTCGGAGAGGCGCTCCAGGAGCACCATGCCCGCGCCCTCGGCCCACGCGGTGCCGTCGGCGGCGGCCGCGAACGGCTTGCACCGGCCGTCGGCCGCGAGGCCGCGCTGGCGGCTGAACTCGACGAACGCGCCCGGCGTCGCCATCACGGTGACACCGCCCGCGAGCGCCAGGGAGCACTCGCCGCCGCGCAGCGCCTGCGCCGCCATGTGGAGGGCGACCAGGGAGGACGAGCAGGCCGTGTCCACGGTCACGGCCGGGCCTTCCAGGCCGAAGGTGTAGGCGATGCGCCCGGAGGCGACGCTGCCCGCGCTGCCGATGCCGAGGTAGCCCTCCAGCTCCTCGGGCGGCTCGGTGACGCGGGAGCCGTAGTCGCGGTGGCTGGAGCCGACGAAGACGCCGCCGTCGCTGCCCTTGACGGTCCTCGGGTCGATGCCCGCCCGCTCGAACGCCTCCCAGGCGGTTTCGAGGAGGAGGCGCTGCTGCGGGTCGACGGCGAGGGCCTCGCGGGGCGACATGCCGAAGAAGGCGGGGTCGAAGTGGTCGGCGTCGTAGAGGAAGCCGCCCTCGCGGGTGTAGGTGCGCCCCGCCTTCTCCGGGTCCGGGTCGTAGAGGCCCTCCAGGTCCCAGCCGCGGTCGGTGGGGAATCCGGAGACGGCGTCGGTGCCCTCGGCCAGGAGCTGCCAGAACTCCTCGGGGTTGGTGACGCCGCCGGGGAAGCGGCAGCTCATCGCGACGATCGCGACGGGGTCGTCGTCCCGTAGGGCGCGGGGCGCGGGGGTGGGTACGGCGGCGGGCCTCGGCGCGCCGGGCAGCTCCGCGCTCAGGTGGTCGACGAGCGCGGTGGTGGTCGGGTGGTCGAAGACGAGGGTGACGGGCAGGCGCAGGCCGGTGGCCTCGGCCAGGCGGTTGCGGAGTTCGACGGCGGTCAGCGAGTCGAAGCCGAGGTCCTTGAACGCCCGCTCCGGTTCGATGGCGGCGGGGTCGTCGTGGCCGAGGACGTCGGCGGCCCGCGCCCGCACCAGGACGGCCAGTTCCTCGGTGCGTTCGGCCTCGGACAGTGCGCCGAGCCGGGCGGCGAAACCGTCCTCTCCCCCGCCGGGCGCGGCGGCGCTCTCGGCGAGCGCACGGCGCGCTTCGGGAAGGTCGCCGAGGAGAGGGCTGGGCCGCAGCGCGGTGTAGGCGCGGACGAAACGGTCCCAGGCGAAGTCGGAGACGATCAGAGACGTCTCGTCGTCGTCCAGGGCCTGCCACAGGGCGTCGACGGCGAGCTCCGGGTCCATGGCGGGCAGGCCGTCCCGTACGAGGCGTTCGCTGGTGGCGCCCGCGGCGAGGCTGTCGCCGCCCCACAGGCCCCAGGCCACGGAGGTGGCGGGCAGGCCGTGGTCGCGGCGGGACCGGGCAAGGGCGTCGAGGGAGGCGTTGGCGGCGGCGTAGCTGCCCTGCCCGGTGCCGCCGAGGGTCCCGGCGAGCGAGGAGAACAGCACGAAGGCCGTCAGATCCGTGTCCCGGGTGAGCGCGTCGAGGTGGAGTGCGGCGTCCGTCTTGGGGCGCAGCACTCCGGCGGCGCGCTCGGGGGTGAGGGTGTCGAGCACGCCGTCGTCCAGGACGCCCGCGGCGTGGAACACGGCGCGCAGCGGGCGGTCCGCCGGGATGCCGTCGAGGAGCCGTGCGAGGTCGTCGCGGTCGGCGGCGTCGCAGGCCACGATGGTGAACTCGGCGTCCAGCGCGGCGAGTTCGGCGGCGAGAGATTCGGCGCCGGGGGCGTCGGGGCCGCCGCGGCTGGTGAGCAGGAGGTGCGCGGCGCCGCTGTGGGCGAGCCTGCGGGCGATGCGGGCGCCGAGCCCGCCGGTGGCGCCGGTGACGAGGACGGTGCCGTCGGGTGTCCAGCCGGTGGCCTCGCGCTCGCGGCGTGGTTCCGCGTGGGCCAGGCGCCTGCCGAAGACTCCTGAGGCGCGCACGGCGAGCTGGTCCTCGCCGTCCGGGTGGGCGAGGACGGCGGCGAGCCTGCCGCAAGCGCGCTCGTCGAGGCGTTCGGGCAGGTCGACGAGGCCGGCCCAGCGCTCGGGGTACTCGACGGCGGCGACCCCGCCGAGGCCCCAGTGGAGCGCCTGGAGGGGTGCGTCGAGCCGGTCGGAGCGGCCCACGGCGACCGCGCCCCGGGTCGCGCACCACAGCGGGGCCCGCACGTCGGCGTCGCCGAGCGTCAGGAGCAGCGCGGTGGTGAGGGCCAGGCCCGTGGGCAGTACGGTCCCGTCGGCGTACGGGGATTCGTCGAGGGCCAGCAGGGAGAGCACGCCGTCGGCCGGGGAGTTCTCGGCGAGGGCGCGCAGGCGGTCGGCGAGCGGCCGCCGCCCGCTCTCCCCCGCGTCCGCGGCGCCGAGTTCCACCAGGACGGGGTGTGCGCCGTGCTCGCGCAGGGCCTGGGCGCAGGCGGCCACGGCCGGGTCTTCGGCGGCGGCTTCGGGGATCGCGAGCCACCAGGTGCCCATGAGGCTCGCGCTCCCCTCCTGGGCGAGGGCCTTGAAGACGACGCGATGGCGCCACGAGTGCAGCGTGGACCTGGTCCGGCTGCCGCGCAGCCAGTCGGAGAGCGCGGGCGCCACGGTACTCATGGCCGCGCGCACGTCGTCGTCCTCGATACGCAGCCGGTCGGCGAGGGCGTCCGGGTCCTGTCCGGCCACGGCGTCCCAGAAGCCGTCGTCGACGGGGCCCGTGGTGTCCGTGACCGCGCTCCGGGGCGTGGGCCGCATCCAGTAGTGGCGGCGCTGGAAGGCGTACGTGGGCAGCTCGCAGCGGCGGGCGCCGGTGCCGTCGAAGACCGCGTCCCAGTCCACCGGGTGGCCGAGTACGTGGAGTTCGGCCAGGGAGGTGAGGAGGCGGGCGCGACCGCCCTCGCCCCGGTGCAGGGTGCCCACGACGCCCCCGGCGCCGCCGGCCGTCTCCAGGGCCTCCTGGATCCACACGGTGAGCGCCGGATGGGTGCTGGTCTCGACGAAGAGGCGGTGCCCGTCGGCGAGGAGGGCGTCCACGGCGCGGTGGAAGGCGACGGGCTCGCGCAGGTTGCGGTACCAGTACGTGGCGTCGAGGGCTGTGGTGTCGAGCGCGGTGCCGGTGACGGTCGAGTAGAACGGCACGCGGGAGGGGCGCGGGGTGATTCCGGCGAGGAGGGTGCGCAGTTCGTCGTGGATCTCCTCGACCTGCGGGGAGTGCCCGGCGAAGTCGACGCCGGGGATGGGCCAGCACAGCACGCCCTCGTCGGCGAGCGCGCCGTGCAGCTCGGCCACGGCGTCCGGGTCGCCCGAGACGGTCACCGTCGTGGGGCCGTTGACGGCGGCGACGTCCAACCGCCCTGCCCAGGGCGCGAGTCGGGCCTCGATGCTCTCCAGGGGCTGCGGGACGTACAGCATCGCGCCCCGCCCTGTCAGCGCCACCAGTGCCTTGCTGCGCAGGGCGACGACGCGGGCGGCGTCCTCCAAGGACAGTGCCCCGGCCACGCAAGCAGCGGCGATCTCCCCCTGCGAATGCCCGAGGACCGCGGCAGGCTCCACCCCGACCGACCGCCACACCTCCGCCAACGACACCATCACCGCGAACAACACCGGCTGCACCACATCCACCCGCTCCAACGACGCAGCACCCGGCACCCCACGCAACACATCCACCAACGACCACTCCGTGAACGGAGCCAAAGCCTCGGCACACTCACCGATCCGAGCCGCGAACACCGACGACCCGTCCAGAAGTTCACGCGCCATCCCCGGCCACTGCGACCCCTGACCGGGAAAGACGAACACGGCGCGGTGGTCCCGGGCTGCGGTGCCGCGTACGGCGCCGGGGCCGGTGCGCCCGTCGATGAGGGTGTCGAGCGCGGCGAGCAGGGCGCCCCGGTCGTGACCGACGGCGGCGGCGCGGTGCTCGAAGGCGGTGCGCGTGGTGGCGAGGGAGAATCCGACGTCGGCGGGGCGCAGTTCCGGCCGGGCGGCGACGTGGGCGCGCAGTCGTACGGCCTGCTCGTGGAGGGCGTCGGCGGTGCGCGCGGAGAGCACCCACGGCACGTCCGCGTCCGGGGCACCGGCCTGCGGGGGCTGCTCCTGCGCGGGCGGCTGTTCGAGGATGACGTGGGCGTTGGTGCCGCTCAGGCCGAAGGAGGAGATCCCGGCGCGCCGGGGGCGGCCGTCGGCGGGCCAGGGCGCGGGCTCGGTGAGGAGCGAGACGGCTCCGGTCGACCAGTCGACGTTCGGGGACGGCGCGTCCACGTGCAGGGTCGCGGGGAGGACCTCGTGGCGCAGGGCGAGGATCATCTTCATCATGCCCGCGACACCGGCGGCGGCCTGACTGTGCCCGATGTTGGACTTCAACGAGCCCAAGTACAGAGGCTGTCGGCGGTTCTGCCCGTACGTGGCGAGGATGGCCTGCGCCTCGATGGGGTCGCCGAGCGTGGTGCCGGTGCCGTGCGCCTCCACGGCGTCGACGTCGGCGGCGGTGAGACCGGCGTCGGCGAGGGCTTCGTTGATCACGCGCTGCTGGGCGAGGCCGCTGGGGGCGGTGAGGCCGTTGCTCGCCCCGTCCTGGTTGACGGCGGAGCCGCGCAGGACGGCGAGCACGGGGTGGCCGAGGCGCCGGGCGTCGCTCAGCCGCTCCAGGAGCAGCAGCCCGACGCCCTCGGCCATGCCGAAGCCGTCGGCCGACGCCGCGAAGGACTTGCAGCGCCCGTCGGAGGCGAGCCCGCGCTGGCGGCTGAACCCGGTGAAGGTCAGCGGCGAGCCGATCACGGTGGCGCCGCCCGCGAGCGCGAGGGAGCACTCACCGTTGCGCAGCGCCCGCGCGGCCAGGTGGACGGCGACGAGCGAGGACGAGCAGGCCGTGTCCACCGTCACGGCCGGGCCCTGGAGGCCGAGCGTGTACGCGACGCGGCCGGACAGGACGCTGGTGGAGATGCCCGCGACGAAGAGGCCTTCGAGCTCTTCGGGGACGTCGTCCATGCTGCCGCCGTACCCCTGGTAGGCGGCGCCCGCGAAGACGCCGGCGCGGCTGCCGCTCAGCGTGCGCGGGTCGATACCGGCCCGCTCCAGGGCCTCCCACGAAGTCTCCAGGAGAAGGCGCTGCTGCGGGTCCATGGCGAGGGCCTCGCGCGGCGAGATGCCGAAGAAGTCGGCGTCGAAGCGGCCCGCGTCGTAGACGAAGCCGCCCGCCGCCGCGGAGCCGGTGCCGGACCGCCCGGGGTCGGCGTCGTGGAGCGCGTCCAGGTCCCAGCCCCGGTCGGCGGGGAATTCGGCGACCGCGTCGCGGCCTTCGGCGACGAGCCGCCACAGCTCCTCGGGGGTGGTGACGCCGCCCGGGTAGCGGCAGCTCATGGAGACGACGACGATCGGGTCGTCCTCGTCCGCGGCGGCCCGCGCCACCGGGGACACGGTGGGCGCGGGTGCCTGGCCGCCCAGGAGTTCGGTGCGCAGGCGGCGGGCGAGGGCGCCGGGCGAGGAGTAGTCGAAGACGACGGTGACGGGCAGCCGCAGGCCGGTCGCCGCGGTGAGCCGGTTGCGCATCTCCACCGCGGTCAGCGAGTCGAAGCCGAGGTCGCGGAAGGCCCGCTCGGGCGCGATGGAGTCGGCGTCGTCGTGACGGAGCACGGCCGCTGCCTCGGTGCGCACGAGGTCGGTCAGGACGCGCTCGCGCTCCGGGTCGCTCAGGTCGCGCAGCCGTTCGCCTAGGCTCCCCGCGGCCGGGGCTGCGTCGTCATCGGCCGGGGCGGTGCCCGGCTCCAGGGCGGCGCGGGCCTCGGGGACGCCGCCGATGAGCGGGCTCGGCCTGCTGGTGGTGAAGACCGTGGCGAACCGGTCCCAGTCGATGTCGGCGACCACGGCGAGGGTCTCGTCGTGGTCCAGGACCTGCTTGAGAGCGGTGACACAGGTGGCGGGCGGCATGAACAGCACGCCCTGGGCGCGCAGTTGGTCCTCGGCGAGGTTCGCCGCCATGCCGCCGCCGTCCTCGGGGCTCCAGATGCCCCACACGACGGAGGTGGCGGTGAGCCCCCGCGCCCTGCGGTTCTCGGCGAGCGCGTCGAGGTGGGCGTTGGCGGCGGCGTACGCGCCGTGGATCGCGCTGCCCCACACGCCGGAGATGGAGGAGAACAGCACGAACGCGTCGAGCGTGTCCCGGTCGAACAGCGCGTCCAGGTTCGCGGCGCCCAGCGCCTTGGCGTGCAGGGTGTCGGCGAACTCGGCCGGGTCCGTCTCGTCGAGTGCCACGAGCGAGCCCCCGGCGGCGGCGTGCAGCACGGAGCGGATCTCGCAGCCGTCCGCCGCCAGGTCCGCGACGAGCGCGGCGAGGGCGTCCCGGTCGGTGATGTCGCAGGCGGCGACCGTGGCGCGGGCTCCCAAGTCGGCGATCTCTTCGACGAGTTCCTCGGCGCCGGGCGCCTCGGGGCCGCGGCGGCTGACGAGGACGAGGTGCTCGGCGCCCTGCCGGGCGAGCCAGCGGGCGATGTACGCGCCGAGGCCGCCGGTGCCGCCGGTGATCAGCGTGGTGCCGCGCGGGGTCCAGGTGCGGGGCGGCGCGGCGTCGCCGAGCGGGGCGCGGACGAGCCGGCGGCCGTGCACGCCCGCACCGCGCACGGCGAGCTGGTCCTCGGCGGCGGGCGCGGCGAGCACCGCGCGGAGCCGGGCCGCGGCCCGCGCGTCCGGCTCCGGCGGCAGGTCGACGAGACCGCCCCAGCGGCGCGGGTGTTCCAGGGCGGCGCACCGGCCGAGGCCCCAGCTCACGTGCTGGGCGGGGCTGACGGGCGGGTCGGCGGGACCGACGGCGACGGCGCCGCACGTGGCCCACCAGAGCGGTGCCTCGACGCCGGTGTCGCCGAGTGCCTGCACCAGGGTGAGGTTGAGGGCGGCGCCGACGGACATCGAGGGCCGGCGTGAGTGCGGGCGTTCGTCGGTGGCGAGGAGCGAGAGGACGCCCGTGGGCACGGTGCCCGCCAGGGCGTCGGTGAGCCGGGCGGCCAGCGGACCGCGTTCGGCGTCGGGTTCGTCGAGGACGACGGTGACGGCGGTGGCCCCGGCGTCCTCCAGGGCACGTACGCAGGCGAGGCTCCACGCGTCCCCGGTGCCGGTCGAGGCGGGGGACAGCACGAGCCAGGTGCCGGTCAGGCGCGCGGCTGCGGGCTCGGGCAGGGGCTGCCACGTGGGGCGGTAGCGCCAGGAGTCGACGGTGGCGAGCTCCGCGCGCCGCTCCCGCCAGGTGGCGAGCGCGGGCAGGACGGCGCTGAGCGGCTCGTCGGGCCCGACGCCGAGGGTCGCGGTCAGCTCGGGCAGATCGCCGGTGCGGACGGCCTCCCAGAAGCGGTCCTCCACGGGGTCGACGGGCGCCGCCGCGGTCGGCGCGGGCGGCGACTCCAGCCAGTACGGGCGCCGCCGGAAGGCGTACGTGGGCAGGTCGGCCGCCGCCGCGTGCCCCGCAAACACGCGGGACCAGTCCGGGCAGAGACCGCGCGTGTGGGCCTCACCGAGGGCCAGCAGGAAGCGGTCCTGGCCCCCTTCGTCGCGGCGGAGCGTGCCGAGCACGGCGGCGGGCCGCTCGAGGCCCGCGGACTCGGCGGTCTGCTCCACGCCCACGGTGAGCACCGGGTGGGCACTGGTCTCGACGAAGAAGCCGTGCCCCTGGTCGAGCAGGCCGCGGACGGCTTCCTCGAACCGCACGGTCTGGCGCAGGTTGCGGTACCAGTACGCGGAGTCCAGAACCGTCGTGTCGGACACCCAGTCGGCGTCGACCGTCGAGTAGAACGGCACCTCGCCGGCGCGCGGCGTGATGCCCGCGAGGACGGTGTGCAGCCGTTCCTCGATCTCCTCGACGTGCGGGGAGTGCGAGGCGTAGTCGACGGGGATGACGCGGGCCTGTACGTCCTGCGCGACGAGGGCGGCCACCACGCCTTCGACAGCCTCCGTGTCCCCCGAGAGGACCGTGCTGGAGGGCCCGTTGACGGCCGCTACGGACAGCCGCCCCGCCCACGGTTCCAGGTGCGGGCCGAGGTCGGCGGCGGGCAGCGGCACGGACGCCATGCCGCCGCGCCCCGCGATCTCCCCAAGCGCCCGGCTGCGCAGCGCGACGACCTTGGCCGCGTCGTCCAGGGACAGCGCGCCCGCCACACAAGCGGCGGCGATCTCCCCCTGGGAGTGCCCGACCACCGCGTCCGGCTCGATCCCGTACGAGCGCCACAGCTCCGCCAGCGACACCATCACCGCGAACAGCGCGGGCTGCACCACGTCGACGCGCTCCAGGGACGGGGCTCCGGCGGTGCCGCGCAGCACCTCTTCCAGCGACCAGTCCACGTACGGCGACAGAGCGCGCTCGCACGCCGCCATCCTGGCCGCGAACACCGGTGCCGCGTCGAGGAGGCCGACCGCCATGCCCGGCCACTGCGAACCCTGCCCGGGGAAGACGAACACGGTCTTGCCGACGGGCCCGGTGGTCCCCCGCACCAGGCGCGGGGACGGGACGCCCCCGGCGAGCGCGGTCAGCCCCTCGGTGAACCCGGCCCGGTCGTCCGCCACGACGGCGGCGCGGTGCTCGAAGGCGGACCGGGTGGTCGCGAGGGCCCGGCCGATGGCGCCGTCCGTGGCCGGGGCATCCCCGGTCGTGGCCCCGACGTGCGCGAGCAGGCGCGCGGCCTGGGCGCGCAGGCTGTCCTCGTCGCGGGCGGAGAGCACCCACGGCAGCGGGCCCGCGGCGGGCGCGGCCCCCGGCTCCTCGGCGTCCGGTGCGACGTCCGGTGCGGCGTCCTGTGCGACGTCCTCTTCGAGGACGAGGTGGGCGTTGGTGCCGCTCACGCCGAAGGCGGACACTCCGGCCCGGCGCGGGCGCCCGCGCGTCTCCCAGGGGCGGGACTCGGTCAGCACGCGGACGGCGCCCTGCGACCAGTCGACGAACGGGGTCGGCTCCTCGACGTGCAGGGTGCGGGGCAGCCGCCCGTGGCGCAGCGCCATGACCATCTTGATGACGCCGCCGACCCCGGCCGCGCCCGAGGTGTGGCCGATGTTCGACTTCAGCGAGCCGATCCACAGCGGCCGTTCGGAGTCCCGCCGCTGCCCGTACGCGGCGAGCAGGGCCTGCGCCTCGATGGGGTCGCCGAGGCGGGTGCCGGTGCCGTGCGCCTCGACGGCGTCGACGTCGCCGGGCGCGAGCCGGGCGTCCGCGAGGGCGTCGGCGATGACACGCTCCTGGGCGGGGCCGTTGGGCGCGGTCAGGCCGTTGCTCGCGCCGTCCTGGTTGACGGCGGAGCCTCGGACGACGGCGAGCACCCGGTGGCCGTTGCGGCGGGCGTCCGCGAGGCGCTCCAGGACGACGACGCCCGCGCCCTCGGACCAGCCGGTGCCGTCGGCGGAGGCCGCGAACGCCTTGCAGCGCCCGTCCGCGGACAGGGCACGCTGGCGGCTGAAGGCGACGAACGCGTCCGGTGTCGCCATCACCGCGACGCCGCCCGCGAGGGCGAGGGAGCACTCGCCCGCGCGCAGTGAACGGACCGCGAGGTGCAGGGCCACCAGGGACGACGAGCAGGCGGTGTCGACGCTGATCGCGGGGCCTTCGAGGCCGAGGGTGTAGGCGACGCGGCCCGAGACGACACTCGCTGCCGTGCCGGTGTCGAGGAGGCCCTGCAGTTCGGGGACGTCGCGCGAGGCGCTGCCGTAGTCGTTGCGCATCGCGCCGATGAACACGCCGGTCCGGGTGGCGCGCAGTGCGGCCGGGTCGATGGCCGCGCGCTCGACGGCCTCCCAGGCGGTCTCAAGGACGAGGCGCTGCTGCGGGTCCATGGCGAGGGCCTCGCGCGGCGAGATCCCGAAGAAGCCCGGGTCGAAGTCGGCGGCGTCGTGCAGGAATCCGCCGTGGCGGGTGGCGGAGGTGCCGGGGTGGTCGGGGTCCGGGTGGTAGAGCGCCTCGGTGTCCCAGCCGCGTCCGGTGGGCCATTCGGTGATGGCGTCGGTGCCGCTGTCGACGAGGTCCCACAGCCGCTCGGGGGTGTCGGCGCCGCCGGGGTAGCGGCAGCTCATGGCGACGATCGCGACGGGCTCGTGGCGGGCGTCCTCCGCCTCGCGCAGCCGCCGCCTGGCGTCTCCCAGGTCCGCGGTGGCGCGCCTGAGGTATTCGAGGAGCTTGTCGTTGTCCGGCATGGGTGTCTCGCTTCTCCCTCAGGCGCCGTAGTTGTTGTCGAGCAGTTCGAACAGTTCGTCGGCGGTGGCGGTGGCCGTGTCGGCGCCCTCCGCCCCGTCGGCGTCGCCGTTCTGTGGTCGACGGCCGTTCCAGGCGCGCAGCAGGTCTCGCAGGCGGGCGCCGATCTCGTCGGCGTCGGGGGTGTCCGTGCCCGCGGTGGCCAGGGCGTCGGCGAGGCGGTCCAACTGGGCGAGGAGGGGCCGCTCCGGTTCGGGTGGCGCGGCCAGCCGTTGGTGGAGGTGGGCGGCGAGGGCGGCGGGCGTGGGGTGGTCGAAGACCGCGGTGGGCGGCAGCGGAACCCCGGTCGCCGCGCTGAGGCGGCTTCTGAACGTCACGGCGAGCATCGAGTCGAACCCCGCTTCGGAGAAGGGCCGTTCGGGCTCGACGGCCGCGGTGCCGGAGTGGCCGAGCAGGGCGGCGGCGTGCGTGACGACCAGGTCGAGGACGGTGCGGCGGCGGTCGGTCTCGTCCAACGGGGCCAGTTGTGCCGCGAGTTCGGCCGCGGGGCCCGTCCCGTCCTTCGCGGTCGGCCCGGCCGCGGGCGGCTGGGCGGTCACCGGCCGGGGCGCGGCGCCGGCGGCCCGGCCCGGGGTGGGCAGCCAGTAGCGCTCGTGCTGGAAGGCGTAGGTGGGCAGGGGTGTGTGCGCGGTGGTGGGCGGGGGCAGCACGGTGGCCCAGTCGACGGGGGCGCCGTGCGTCCATGCCTCGGCGAGGGAGGCGAGGAGGCGGTCAGTGCCGCCGTCGTCGCGGCGTACCGTGCCGACGGCGGCCACAGGACGCCGGGACCGCTCGGCGGTGTCGGCGACCGCGGCGGTCAGCACCGGGTGCGGGCTCATCTCGACGAACAGGTCGTGCCCGGCGGCGAGCAGGGTCTCGGTGGCGCGTGCGAACTCGACCGGTTCGCGCAGATTGCGGTACCAGTAGGCCGCGTCCAGCACGGCGCCGTCGACGACGTCGCCGGTCACGGTGGAGTACAGCGGCACGTCCGGTGTCCTCGGCCGTACTCCGGCGAGGGCGGAGCGCAGCGCGTCGCCGACGTCGGTGACCTGGGCGGAGTGGGCGGCGTAGTCGACGGGCAGCCGTCGGGCCCGTACGGTCTCGCGTGCGCAGTCGGCGAGGAGTGCCTCCAGGGCGGCGGGCTCGCCCGCGACGACGACGGCCTGCGGGCCGTTGACCCCGGCCACGCCGATCCGCTCGTCGTACGGGAGCAGCATTTCCCGTACGCGTTCTTCGGGCGCCGCCAGGGAGACCATGCCGCCGCGCCCGGCGAGGCGCAGGAGTTCCCTGCTGCGCAGGGCGACGACGCGGGCGGCGTCCTCCAAGGACAGCGCCCCGGCCACACAAGCAGCGGCGATCTCCCCCTGCGAATGCCCGACCACCGCGGCAGGCTCCACCCCGTACGACCGCCACACCCCCGCCAACGACACCATCACCGCGAACAACACCGGCTGCACCACATCCACCCGCTCCAACGACGCAGCACCCGGCACCCCACGCAACACATCCACCAACGACCACTCCGTGAACGGAGCCAAAGCCTCGGCACACTCACCGATCCGAGCCGCGAACACCGGCGAACCGTCCAGAAGTTCACGCGCCATCCCCGGCCACTGCGACCCCTGACCGGGAAAGACGAACACGGTCCGTGCCTCGCCCGCGCGGCCCGTGACGGCGCCGGCTGCGGGCGCCCCGTTCCCCAGCGCCGTGAGCGCGCCGAGGATCTCCGGCCGGGTGCGGCCGGTCACCGCGGCGCGGTGGCGGAACGCGGTGCGGGTGGTGGCGAGCGCGTGGGCGAGATCCGCGAGCGGCCGCTCGGGGTCGGCCTCCGCGTGCTCGCACAGGCGGCGGGCCTGCGCGCGCAGGGCGGGAGCGGAGGCCGCGGACAGGGGCAGCGCGACGGTGTCACCGGCGAGTGGTTCGGACGCGGTGGACGTGACGAGAGCGGTGGGCCCGGCGGACTCGACGGGCAGCGCCGTCAAGGGAGCGTCGCCCGGCGCCTGTTCGAGCACCGCGTGCGCGTTGGTGCCGCTCATGCCGAACGACGAGACCCCGGCGCGGCGCGGGCGGCCGGTGTCGTCCCACGGCCGGGCCTCGGTCAGCAGCCGTACAGCGCCCCGGGACCAGTCCACCTTGGTGGACGGCGTGTCGGCGTGGAGGGTGCGGGGCAGCAGGCCGTGGCGCAGGGCCATGACCGTCTTGATGACGCCGGCGACGCCCGCGGCGGCCTGGGTGTGGCCGATGTTGGACTTCAGCGAGCCGAGCCACAACGGCTGGTCCTCGGGCCGGTCCTGGCCGTAGACGGCGAGGAGGGCCTGCGCCTCGATGGGGTCGCCGAGGGTGGTGCCGGTGCCGTGCGCCTCGACGAGGTCGACGTCGCCCCCGCTCAGCCCCGCGGCGGCGAGCGCCCGGCGCAGGACGCGCTCCTGCGCGGGGCCGCTCGGGGCGGTGAGGCCGTTGCTCGCCCCGTCCTGGTTGACGGCGGAGCCCCGTACGACGGCGAGGACCGGGTGGCCCCGGCGGCGGGCCTCGGAGAGCCTTTCGACCACCACGACGCCGACGCCCTCGCCCCAGCCGGTGCCGTCGGCGGTGTCCGCGAAGGACCGGCAGCGGCCGTCGGGCGAGAGCCCGCGCTGGCGGCTGAACTCCACGAAGGCGTCGGGGGACGCCATGACGGCGGCGCCGCCGACCAGTGCGAAGGAGCACTCCCCCGCACGCAGCGCCTGCCCGGCCAGGTGGAGGGCGACCAGCGACGAGGAGCAGGCGGTCTCGACGGTGACGGCGGGGCCCTCGGTGCCGAGGGTGTAGGCGATGCGTCCGGAGGCGACACTCGTGACCGTGCCGCTGAGCAGGTGGCCCTCCACGTCTGCGGCGGGGTCCTGCGGCCCGGCGCCGTACCCCTGTCCGGCGACTCCCAGGTAGACGCCGCCCTGGCTGCCGCGCAGCGTCGTGGGGTCGAGCCCCGCGCGTTCGAGGGCCTCCCACGAGGTCTCAAGGAGGAGGCGCTGCTGCGGGTCCATGGCGAGCGCCTCGCGCGGCGAGATCCCGAAGAACTCGGCGTCGAAGTCCCCGGCGCCGTCGAGGAATCCGCCGCCGCTCGTGTAGAAGGTCCCTTCGCGGGCGGGGTCGGGATCGTAGAGGGCGTCGAGCGGCCAGCCGCGGTCGTCGGGGAGCGGGCCGATCGTGTCCCGCTCGCTCGTGACGAGGTTCCACAGGTTCTCGGGGCTGCGTACTCCTCCGGGGAAACGGCAGGCCATACCGATGACGGCCAGCGGCTCGTCGGCGACAGCGGTGGCAGCGGCGGTGGGCGCGGGCGAAGCGTCCTGCAACTCCGAGCCGTCGCCAGTGAGTTCGCGGTGCAGGTGTGCCCCGAGCGCGGTGGCCGTGGGGTGGTCGAAGACGGTGCTGGCGGGCAGGGTGAGGCCGGTGGCGGTGGCGAGGCGGTTGCGCAGCTCGACGGCGGTGAGCGAGTCGAAGCCGATGTCGTGGAAGGGCCGTCCGGCGTCGACGGCCGCCGCCGAGTCGTGCCCGAGGACGGCGGCTGCCTCGGTGCACACGAACTCGGTGAGCGCGCGGTGCCGTTCGGCGCCGCCGGGCAGGGCGGCGAGCCGCTCGCGCCAGCGGACGACCGCGTCGGATGCCACGTCGGGCGCCCGCCCGGAAGCCTCCTCGGACGCCGTTTCGGACATCGCATCCGACATCGCATCGGGAAGGTCGCTGAACAGAGCACTCTCACGACCCGAGCGGAAGGCCGGGGCGAAGCGCGCCCAGTGCATGTCCGCTACGGCGATGCCACTGTCGTCGCGCTCCAGGGCCCGCCACAGCGTGTCGAGCGCCGCCTCGGGCGCCATCGGGACCAGGCCGAGGCCACGCAGCTTCGCGCCGGTCTCTCCCTGCGCCATGCCCGCCCCGGCCCACGGTCCCCAGGCCACACAGGTCGCGGCGCGCCCTTGTGCGCGCCGCCGCTCGGCGACGGCGTCGAGGAAGGCGTTGGCGGCCGCGTAGGTGGCCTGTCCCCCGCTGCCCCAGACGGCGGAGACCGACGAGAAGAGCACGAAGGCGTCCGGGTCGTCGCCGAGCAGCGCGTCCAGATGGGCCGTTCCGCGCACCTTGGCCGCGCTCTCCTCGGTGAGCTGTGCGGTCGTGCAGTGGGCGATCCGGGTGTCGGAGGTGACACCTGCCGCGTGGAAGACGGCCCGTACGGTGTCGCCGTCGGCCGCGAGGCGGGCGAGGAGGTCCGCGAGGGCCGACCGGTCGGCGACGTCACAGGCCGCGACGGTGGTACGCGTGCCCGACGCGGTGAGTTCGCGGGCGAGTTCGGCCGCACCGGGGGCCTTTGGCCCTTGACGGCTCGTCAGGACGAGGTGGTCGGCGCCGCTTCGGGCGAGACGGCGGGCCACCCGGGCGCCGAGACCGCCGGTGCCGCCGGTGATCAGGATCGTGCCGCGTACGGTCCACGCGGACGCGCCGTGTTCGGGCATACGGTCTTCGGCGGCCGTCGATTCCCTGACCAGGCGGCGGCCGTGGAGACCGTCCTCGCGGATGGCCACCTGGTCCTCGGCGCAGCCGCCGTCGTGGGCGCGCACGGACCCGGACAGCAGGGCGCACAGGCGCCGCAGGGCGGTGTCGTCGGGCCGTTCGGGCAGGTCCACGAGACCGCCCCAGCGCTGCGGGTGTTCCAGCGCGGCGACCCTGCCGAGCCCCCACACCTGGGCCTGTACGGGGTCGTCGGGGCCGCTGCCGTCCACGGCGACGGCACCGGTGGTGACGCACCACAGCGGCACCTCGGCGCCCGCGTCACCGAGGGCCTGGACGAGCAGGAGGGTGGCGTCGGGCCCGGTGGAAGGGGCGAGCAGCGACAGTACGCCGCTCACGCCGGACGGTACGCGCGCGGCGAGCCCGGACCGGTCGGTGCCGTCGGGGACGGCGAGGACGGCCGCCTCGGCGCCGTGCTCGGTGAGCGCGCCCCGGCACGCCTCGGTGAGCGGCGCGTCGACGTCCGCCTCGGGGACGACGAGCAACCAGGTGCCGGTCAGCCGGGCGGGGGCCGGGTCGGGCAGGGGGCGCCAGGTGACGCGGTAGGTCCAGGCGTCCGTCGCGTCGGCGGTACGGGACGGGCGGGGCGCGGGCCAGTACCTGCGGCGCTGGAACGGGTAGGTGGGCAGGTCCAGCGGGGGCGCGGTGCTTGCGGTGCCTGCGCCTGTGGTGCCTGGGGTGCCCGCGGTCCAGTCGACGGGCACGCCCCGTACGTGCAGGGCGGCGAGGGCCCCGGCCAGCGACTCGGCTTCGGTGCGGCCCGCGCGCAGCAGCGGTACGGCGCGGCAGTCGTCGTCGGCGGTGCGGCACTCCTCGACGAGGCCGGACAGGGCGCCGGCGGGGCCGAGTTCGAGGCAGCTGGTGGTGTTCTCCGCGAGCAGGGCGCGGGCGCCGTCGAGGAAGCGGACGGTGCCGCGGACGTGCCGTACCCAGTACTCGGGATCGCACAGTTCCTCGGCGGTGGCGCGCTCGCCGGTGAGGTTGGAGACGACGGGGATGCGCGGCGGTGCGTACGTCATGCGCCGCGCGACCGAACGGAACGCGTCGAGCGTCGTCTCCACGCGCGCCGAGTGGAAGGCGTGGCTGACGGCGAGTTCCTTGGTGCGGCGGCCCCGTGCCCGGAAGGCCTCGGCGAGGTGCAGGACGGGCGCGCGGTCACCGGAAAGGACAGTGGAGCGCGGCCCGTTGACGGCGGCGATGGAGACGCCGTCCGTGTTGACCGGGTTGCCGCCACCGTCGACCGGGGCGCCGTTCGCGTCGGTGCGGGGGTCCGCGAGCAGCGCCCGTACCTCCGCCTCGTCGGCTTCCACGGCCACCATGGCGCCGCCGTCGGGCAGTGCGTCCATGAGGCGTCCGCGCGCGGCGACCAGGGCGCAGGCGTCCGGCAGGTCGAGGACTCCGGCCACGTGGGCGGCGGTGAGCTCGCCGATGGAGTGCCCGAGCAGTGCGTCCGGGCGTACGCCCCAGTGCTCCATGAGCCGGAACAGCGCCACTTGGAGGGCGAACAGCGCGGGCTGGGTGCAGCCGGTGCGGTCCAGGAGTGCGGCGTTCTGGGTGCCGGGGGCGGCGAACATGACGTCGCGCAGGGGCGGTTCGAGGTCCGGGGAGAGATGGGGTGCCAAGTGGGTGAGGACGTCGTCGAGCGCGTCGGCGAAGGCCGGTTCCGTGCGGTACAGCTCGGCGCCTGCGCCCGGGCGCTGGCTGCCCTGGCCGGGGAAGAGGAAGGCCGTCCGGCCGGGGGCGCCCGCGTGGCCGGTGACGAGCCGCCCGGCGGAGACCCCCTCGGCCAGGGCGTCCAGGGCGGCGAGGACCGCGTCGGGGTCGCGGCCGAGGACGGCGGCGCGGTGCTCCAGCGCGGCACGCCCGGTGGCGAGGGCGCGGGCCACGTCCGCGAGGTCGCCGGTGGGGTGTTCGCCGAGATGCGTGCGCAACTGGGTGGCCTGGGCGCGCAGGGCGTCCGGGGTGCGGGCGGAGAGGAGCAGCGGCACGGCTACGGCCGTGTCGGGTGCGCCGTCCGATGCCGGGACCTCGGCGGGTGGCGCCTGTTCGACGACGATGTGGGCGTTGGTGCCGCTGATGCCGAACGAGGAGACCCCGGCCCGCCGCGGTACACCCGTCTCGGGCCAGGGCGTGGGCCCGGTGAGCAGCCGTACGTCGCCCGCGGACCAGTCGATGTGCGGGTTCGGTTCGTCGGCGTGGAGGGTGCCGGGCAGTTCTCCGGCGCCGAGGGCGAGCACCATCTTCATGAGCCCGGCGACCCCGGCCGCGGCCTGGGTGTGCCCGATGTTGGACTTGACCGAGCCGAGCCACAGCGGCCTTCCGGCGGGCCGCCCGGCGTGCACTGCCTGGAGCGCCTGCGCCTCGATGGGGTCACCGAGCACGGTGCCGGTGCCGTGCGCCTCCACGGCGTCGACCTGGTGGGGGCGCAGGCCCGCGTCGGCGAGCGCGGCGCGGACGACCGCCTGCTGGGCGGGTCCGTTCGGAGCGGTCAGGCCGTTGCTCGCGCCGTCCTGGTTGACGGCCGAGCCGCGGATCACGGCGAGCACCCGGTGGCCTGCGCGGCGGGCGTCGCTCAGCCGCTCCAGAAGCAGCACTCCGGCGCCCTCGCCCCACGCGGTGCCGTCCGCGCCCGCCCCGAACGCCTTGCACCGTCCGTCGCGGGCCAGACCGCGCTGGCGGCTGAACTCGACGAACAGGCGGGGCGTGCTCATCACCGTCGCGCCGCCCGCGAACGCCTGGTCGCAGTCGCCGCGCCGCAGCGCCTGGGCGGCGAGGTGCACGGCGACCAGCGACGATGAGCAGGCCGTGTCCACGGTGAGGGCGGGCCCCTGGAGACCGAGGACGTAGGAGATGCGGCCGGACATCACGCTGGCCGTGTTGCCGGTGAGGAGGTGCCCTTCGGACACCTCGGGGTCGGCGTCCGCGAGGCCCATGTAGTCCTGGCCGTTGGTGCCGACGAACACGCCGATGCGGCGCCCGCGCAGCGCGGCCGGATCCTGCCCGGCGTGCTCCGCGGCCTCCCAGGAGGTCTCAAGGAGGAGTCGCTGCTGCGGGTCCATGGCGAGCGCCTCGCGCGGCGAGATCCCGAAGAACTCGGCGTCGAAGTCGGCGGCGCCGGACACGAACGCGCCCTGCGTGCAGTACGTGGTGCCGGTCCGGTCCGGGTCCGGGTCGTAGAGCCCGGCCGCGTCCCAGCCCCGGTCCGACGGCCAGTGGGTGACGGCGTCCCGGCCCTCGGTGAGCAGCCGCCACAGCTCGGCCGGGCGCCGTACGCCGCCGGGGAACCGGCAGCCCATGCCGACGACGGCGATGGGCTCGCCGTCCCGGGCGGCGGACGTCCCGGACAGGGCCCGGGCGCCGACGGTTGTGCCCTCCCTGGCGAGTTCGCCGGGCGTACCGAGTTCGCCGGGCGTACCGAGTTCGGTCAGGAGGTGGTCGGCCAGGACGGCCGGTGTGGGCCGGTCGAAGAGCACGGTCGCGGGCAGTCGTACGCCGGTGGCGGCGGCGAGGCGGTTGCGCAGCTCGACCGCCGTCAGCGAGTCGAACCCCATGTCCGTGAAGGCCCGTTCGGGGCGTACGGCGTCGGGGGCGGTGTGCCGCAGGACGGCCGCCGCGTGCGTACGTACGAGGTCGGTGACGAACCGCGCCCGTTCGGCGGCGGGCACGGCGGCGACCTGCTCGCGGAACGCCCCCTCACCAGCGCCGGTCCGGTTCTCGCCCGCGCCCTCGCCCTCGCCCTCGTCACGGCCGGTCAGCTCGGAGAGCAGGGTGGCGGCGCGCGGCCCCGTCGTACCGGCGAACCGGCGCCAGTCCGCGTCGGCGACCACGACGAGCCCATCGTCCTGCGACAAGGCGCGCCCGATGGCGGTGACGGCCGCCGCGGGGTCCATGGAGGCCAGGCCGCGGTCATGCAGCCGTCCGGCGACCTCGTCGGCGAGCATGCCCTCGCCCGCGGCCCAGGCGCCCCAAGCGAGGGCCGTGCCGGGCAGCCCGTCGGCACGGCGGGAGGCGACGAGGGACTCCAGCGCGGCGTTGGCCGCCGCGTAGCCCGCCTGTCCCGCGTTGCCCACGACTCCCATGACGGAGGTGAAGACGACGAACGCCGAGAGGCCGAGGTGGGCGGTCGCCTCGTGCAGCACGTCGGCGCCGGTCACCTTGGCGCGGAGCGACACGGCGAGCCGCGCGGGGGTGAGGGCGTCCAGGACACCGTCGTCCAGGACGCCCGCCGCGTGCACGACAGCGGTCAGCGGCCGGTCCTCCGGCAGTGCCCCGAGCAGCTCCGCCACCTGCTCCGGGTCGGTGACGTCGCACGCCGCCACTGTCACGGCCGCGCCCGACTCCGCGAGTTCGGCCCGCAGCGCCTCCGCGCCCTGCGCCTCCGGCCCGCGTCGGCCGACGAGGAGCAGCCGCCCGACGCCGCGTGCGGCCAGCCACCGCGCCACGTGGGAGCCGACCCCTCCGGTGCCGCCGGTGACGAGGACCGTGCCGCGCCGGAACGCCTCGTCGGGCGCGGGTGGATCGCCGTGCACCGGCGCGGGCAGCAGTCGCCGTCCGTGGACCCCGGTCGCCCGCACCGCGACCTGGTCCTCGTCGGTCACGGACGCCAGCACGGCGCACAGCCGCCGCAGCGTCCGTTCGTCCGGCTCGTGGGGAAGGTCTACGAGGCCGCCCCAGCGGTCGGGATGCTCCAGCGCGGCGCAGCGGCCGAGCCCCGCGACGGCCGCGTGCGTGCGGGCGCCCGGCCGCTCCCCGACCCCGACCCCGGCCGCGCCGCGCGTCACGCACCACAGCGGCGCGTCGAACCCGGCATCACCGAGCGCCTGGACCAGCGCGAGGGTGAGCGCGAGCGCGCCGGGCAGTCCGGCGTGTTCGGGATGGGGGCGGCGTTCGTCCGCGAGGAGGGAGACGACTCCGGCCACAGGGCGCCGACCGGCGGCGGTTGCCAGCGCGGCGGCCAGCGCGGCGCGGCTCTGCCCGGGCCCTTCGGCCCGTACGACGGTCAGATCGAGGCCGATCGCCTCAAGACCGCCCACGACGTCCGCGGCGGCGGCCCCGTCTTCGGGGCATACGGCCAGCCAGTGCCCGGACGGCGCAGGGGCAGGCGGCATGTCCAGCGGTCGCCAGCCCACGCGGTACCGCCAGGAGTCGACGCGCCGCTCCCGCGTCCGGCCGGCCCGCCAGGCGGTCAGCGCGGGCAGCACCTCGTCCAGGGCAGCGGGGGTCACCCTCAACGTCTCGGCGAGACGCGTCGGTTCCGCTGCCGCGAGCTCCTCCCACAGCCCGTCCGTCCCGTCGGCCGCACCGGCCGCTGTCGACGGGGTCTCCAGCCAGAACCGCTCGCGCTGGAAGGGGTAGGTGGGCAGGTCGACGCGGGTGGCACCGGTACCGTCGAAGGCGGGCGACCAGTCCACGGGGATGCCGTGGGCGTGGGCCTGGCCGAGGGCCAGGAGCATGCGCTGCGAGCCGCCCTCGTCGCGGCGGAGCGTGCCGAGCACCACACCGCTCCGCCCGGCCGCCTCCAGCGTCTGCTCGACCGCCATCGTCAGCACCGGGTGCGGGCTCACCTCGATGAAGGCGCCGAAGCCGTCGGCAGCCAAGGTGCGGACGGCCGACTCGAAGCCGACGGTGCGGCGCAGGTTCGTGTACCAGTACGCGGCGTCCATCTCCGAGGTGTCCAGCCACTCCCCCGTCACCGTCGACAACAACGGCGCGTCACCACCGACCGGCTCGATCCCCCTCAGAGCCTCCGCCAACTCATGCTCGATCGCCTCCACATGCGCCGAGTGCGAGGCGTAGTCGACATCGATGCGGCGGGTCCGTGTCCCTTCGGCCGCACAGCTGCTCAACAACTCATCCAGGGAGTCGGAGTCACCCGACACCACCACCGCCGACGGCCCGTTGACCGCGGCCACCGACAACCGCCCACCCCAGGCGGCAAGCCGCTCCTCCACCTCGGCGGACGGCAACGCCACCGACACCATCCCGCCACGCCCCGCCAGCCGCACAATCGCCCGGCTGCGCAACGCGACGACCTTCGCCCCGTCAGCCAACGACAGACCACCGGCCACCACCGCCGCCGCGATCTCCCCCTGCGAATGCCCCACCACCGCATCAGGAACAACCCCGTACGCGCGCCACAACCGCGCCAGCGACACCATCACCGCGAACAGCACCGGCTGCACCACATCGACCCGCTCAAGCCCCTCACCCGAGCGCACCACATCCAGCAACGACCACTCCACAAACGGCGCAAGGGCCGCCTCGCACTCCCCCATCGAAGCCGCGAACCCCGCCGACTCCTCCAGGAGTTCACGGGCCATGCCCACCCACTGCGCCCCCTGCCCCGGGAACACGAACACCGTCTTTCCCGGCCCCGACGCCTTTCCCGACACCACGAACGGCGACGGTTCACCGGCCGCCAACGCCCGTACACCGGACAGCAGCTGCTCCCTGTCCCCGGCCACCACGGCCCGGTACTCGTGAAGCGCGCGGGTAACGGCCAGCGAGAGACCCACGTCCCCCAGCCGCACATCCTCACCGCACACCTCAAGCAGCCGCTCCGCCTGCCCCCGCAACGCCTCCGGCGACTTCGCCGACACCACCCACGGCACCGGCACACCCACCTCAGGAGCCTGCTCGACGACCTCCTCCGGCACCTCCTCCACGATCACGTGCGCATTCGTCCCGCTGATCCCGAAACCGGAGATCCCGGCCCGCCGGGGCCCCTCGCCCCGCGGCCAGGGTGTGGGCTCGGTGAGCAGGCGTACGTCGCCCGTGCTCCAGTCCACGTAAGGCGTCGGCTCGGTGATGTGCAGGGACCGGGGCAGCAGTCCGTGCCGCATCGCGAGGACCATCTTCAGCACGCCGCCGACACCGGCGGCGGCCTGGGTGTGGCCGATGTTGGACTTCAGGGAGCCCAGCCACAACGGCCGTTCCTCAGCACGCTGCTGCCCGTACGTGGCGAGCAGCGCCTGCGCCTCGATCGGGTCCCCCAGGCGGGTGCCGGTCCCGTGGGCCTCGACCGCGTCCACGTCCTTCGCCGACAGGCCCGCGTCCGCGAGCGCCGCGCGGATCACCCGCTGCTGGCTCGGCCCGTTCGGGGCCGTCAGGCCGTTGCTCGCCCCGTCCTGGTTCACCGCGCTCCCCCGCACCACCGCAAGCACCGGGTGGCCATTGCGCCGGGCCTCCGACAGCCGCTCCAGAAGCAGCACGCCCACACCCTCGGCCAGGCCGAACCCGTCGGCCTGTGCGGAGAACGCCTTGCAGCGGCCGTCGGCCGCCAGGCCGCCCTGGCTGCTGAACTCCACGAACATGCCCGGCGTCGGCATCACCGTCGCGGCGCCGGCGGGGGCGCGGGGGGCCGGGCCGCCGGGCCCCCCCCGGAACCCCGGAAGCCAGGGCCCCCGCGGCGCCCAGCAGGCCCGGTGCTCCGGGACCGCCCGGGGGAGTAT